>JACQVA010000131.1 GCA_016210005.1 Deltaproteobacteria bacterium
CCAGTCCCTGCGTTGCGCTGTTCTCCCTTGCCATTCGACAATTCTCCTCTCGTCGAGATGGCCGGGGAGGTTAGTCGAACGCGACGTCAGCGCGCATGCATGCTCACCGGAAGGACACGATGCACTGCACTTTGCCGCGCAGGCCCTCGCGTTCGACGAGGCTGGCCATCGCCTGCAGGGAGTCGCCGAGGATCATGCGGTTCGACCAGTTCTGGTCGTGCTGGTAGAACTCGGTCCGGTCCACGCCCGCGGGGATACCGTTGAAGTCGGCGAACAGGTCGGGCGTAAACCCGGTGGCCTGTGACCGGTGGCTGGTGGTCTGTGCCAGTAGGTCGTCGATCAGCACCTTCGGGTGCACCTTCTCCTGGATGTAGAGCGGCGGCGCATGGACGACGAGGTCGGACCAGTCCTGTTCGTCCTTGCCGCGCCAGACGAGCTGCGGATCGAGGTCGCGATTGCGGCGCTCGTACGCGATGCGGACCGGGCTCTGCTCTTCCTTCTGCAGCACGGATTGGTACTCGGCGGTCGGGATGTTCTTCCGCTTCGCCTCGTCGTGCTTGAGGGCTGCGACGGTCTTCTTGGTGCGGGTTTCTTGGCCATGGACTTTCAGACGCTCCGTTGTTTTCCCTCTCCCCGCATTGTCGCGGGGAGAGGGTTAGGGCGAGGGGTCCGTGGTGAACCGTGCGCCGCTGTCGCAGGGCTCGCCACGCTCAGAGAAGTCGAACCCTCACCCCGACCCTGTCCCGCCGGTGATGCGGGAGAGGGAGGAGGGCTCCCGCAGGCGATGTGGGAGATGGGGATGAAGAACGTTCTCGCGCTCAACGACGAGGGCCATCAAGGAGGATCAGACGCCGCCTCCTGACGCGGGCAGGGTCACGCGGACGCATGTACCGTGGCCGAGTTCGCTCTCGATCGCCAGCCGGCCGCCGTGGGCTTGGACGATGTGTTTGACGATCGCCAACCCCAGCCCGGTGCCGCCCAGTTCGCGCGAGCGCGCCTTGTCGACGCGGTAGAAGCGCTCGGTGAGCCGGGGCAGATCGTGGCTGGGGATGCCGATGCCGGTATCGGCGATGACCAGCTCCACCCCCGACCGACTAGTGGTGTCGCCAGCGGGCGGCGGTGCGCTTTGCGCCCGCACCGTAACGCTGCCGTCGGCGGGGGTGTACTTCACGGCGTTGTCGAGCAGGTTGAGGAGCAGCTGCTGTAAGCGGTCCGGGTCGGCGGCCAGCGGCGGTAGCTGCGCCGGAATCTCGTTGCGAATCGTCACCTGCCCCTCGGCCGCCTTCTCCCGCACCAGCTCGATCGCCGCAGCTACGGCCGGAGCGAGCAAGACTGCGCTGCGGTGCATCGGGGTGCGCCCCAGCTCCAGATCCGAGAGCGTCAGCAAGTCATCGGTCAAGCGGCCGAGCCGCTGCGAATGCCGCTCGATGATGGCGGCGAACTTGCGCGCTAGCTCGGGGTTGTCGGCGGCACCGGTGCGCAAGGTTTCGGCGTAGCCGTGGATCGCGGTCAGCGGGGTGCGCAGCTCGTGCGAGACATTGGCGACAAAGTCGCGGCGCGTCGCTTCGAGCTTCTTCATCGTCGTGACGTCATGAAACACGAGGATGAAGCGCCGGGCCTCGGCGAGCGGCGCCGCGGTGACTTGTACCTCCTCGCGTCCGGCCGCGGTTTCGAGCACTATTTCACGCACCAGCGGGCCGCGGTTCTCGCTGCTGAGCACGGCCCGGATCAAGGCGCGCAAGTCGGGATCACGCGAGAGGTGAATCAACGGCTGGCCGACCAGCGTGCTAGCGGGCGCCGGCGCGAACAGCTGGGCCGCCCTTTGGTTGGCCAGCTCGATGGTACCGTTATGATCGGCGACCAGCACGGCCTCGACCATGCCGCCCAGAATCGCGGACAGCTTGCCCTGCTCGTCACGCGCCGTCTGCAGCTGGGTGCCAAGGCTTCGCGCCATGGCCAGCACGTTGGCTTCCAGGCGGGCGACGAGGTCATCACCCGTGGGCCGCAGCGGCGGCGGCGGCCGGCCTTCGGTGATCGCTTGCGAGAACTCGGTCAAGCGCCCCACCCGTTGCGACAGCCGCCGCGACAGCAGCAGCGCCGGCCACAGCGCCGCCAGCGCCGCGATGCCGACGCCACCCCAGATCGCCACCCGGATGCGATGGCGTGCCTGGTCGATGGTCGCCATCGGCACGGCCAAGCGAATGACCCGCACCTCTGCCGCGCGCGTTTGCCGCCAGGCGCGATAGAAGAGCGAGCGCTTGATGCTGGCGCTCAGCCGTACGTCACTGCCGTCGCCGCTGGCCGACGCCGCCAGCACCTCGGGCCGGTCGCGATGATTGGCCAGGGTGGCCGAGGGCGCGGCGGAATCGCCCAGCACGGTGCCGTCGGCGGCGATCACCGTGACCCGGGCCCCGGTCTCGGCGGCAACCGCGGCGCAGTGCTGATCCAACGCCGTGCCGCGCAACTCCCACGGCAACCACGCCGCCGCCAACCGCGCTTGCTGCAAGACCTCGTCCGAGAGCGTCGCCAGGTACAGATCCTCGATCAGCTGGTCGCTATAGGCATAGAGGCTGGCCGCCACCGCCAGCAGCGCAAACAGGTACGGCGCCAGCAGCCGCACCAGCAGATTACGACTCCAGCGCACGGTCGTTGAACTTGTAGCCGACGCCACGCACGGTGACGATCAGCTCGGGGTTGGCGTCATCGCGTTCGAGGCGGGCGCGCAAGCGGCGCACGTGCACGTCCACCGTGCGTGGCTCGACGTAGGTGTCCTGCCCCCACACCAGATCGAGGATCTGTAAGCGGTCGTAAACGCGGTTGGGTGACTGCACGAAGAAGCGCAGCAGCTCGAACTCGCGCAACGAGAACTCACTCTTCTTCCCGTCGAGAAACACCTCGTAGGTGTCGAAGTCGATGCGCAGGCGGCCCCGCTCGTAGAACGAATGCGGCTGTTGCAGCTCCGCGCCATAGGCGCGCCGCAGCACCGCGCGCACACGCGCCATCAGCTCGCGCGGGCTGAAGGGCTTGGTGACGTAATCGTCCGCACCCATCTCCAGACCGACAACGCGGTCAACCTCGGCCGCCTTGGCGGTCAGCATCACGATCGGCAGGCGCGTCGTGGCGGCGTCACTGCGGATGCGCCGGCAAACCTCGAGACCATCGATGCCCGGCAGCATGAGGTCGAGTATCAGCAGTGCCGGCCGCCGGCGCCGGACCAGCTCGAGCGCTTGCTCGCCGCGGCCCGCCGGCACCACCGCAAAGCCCGCCTGCTCCAAGTTAAAGCGCAGCAGCTCGGCTATATCAGGCTCGTCTTCGACGACGAGAATGACCCTGCTCTCGCCGGTCGTCATACCGATGGCGGCACGTGGTCGAGATGGCGGATGCTCTTACCCTTGACCATGAACACCACCATCTCGGCGATGTTGGTGGCGTGATCAGCGATGCGTTCGAGGTACTTGGCCACAAACAGCAGGCGGATAGCCCGGCCGATGGTCTGCGGCTGCTCGACCATGAACGAGCTCAGCTCGCGGAATAGCTGCTCGGTGAGCTGATCGATGGCATCGTCGTCGCGGCAGACCTTGAGCGCCAGCTCGACGTTTTCGTGCACGAAGGCGTCCAAGCTCTCGCGCAGCATGCGCTGCGAGATTTCGGCCATGCGCGGAATATCGATGAGCGGTTTGAGTTGGGCTTCCTGGCTCAGCTCCAGCGCGCGCTCGCACAGATTGACCGCCATGTCGCCGATCCGCTCCAGGTCGGTGGTGATCTTGAGCCCGGTGGTAATCAGGCGCAGATCCCTGGCGGCCGGCTGGTGCAAGGCCAGCAGGCGCAGGCAGAGTTCGTCGATCTCGACATCCAAGCGATTGACGCTATGGTCCGCCGCGATCGTCGCCTGCGCCTGGGCGTCGTCGCGCCCCACCAGCGCGCTGACCGCGTTGGCGATCTGCTTCTCGACGAGGCCGCCCATCTCCAGAATGCTCAGATGGAGCTGCTTCAACTCGGCCTCGTAGTGGCGGTCGGTATGCAGGCGTGCATCCACGGCGATATCCTCGCTATCCGAAACGGCCGGTGATGTAGTCTTCCGTTTCTTTCTTTTCGGGGGTGGTGAACACCCTCGGCGTCGGGCCGAATTCTACAAGCTGCCCGAGGTAGAGAAAAGCGGTGAAGTCCGACACCCGGGCCGCCTGCTGCATGCTGTGGGTGACGATGACAATGGTGTAGTGCTGCTTGAGCTCGTAGATCAATGACTCGATCTTGGCGGTGGCGATCGGGTCGAGGGCCGAGCAGGGCTCGTCCATCAGCAGCACCTCGGGCGCGACCGCCAGGGCGCGGGCGATGCACAAGCGCTGCTGTTGGCCGCCGGAGATGCTGACGCCGGAGGCGTCGAGGCTGTCCTTGACCTCGTCCCAGAGCGCGGCTTGGCGCAGGCTGCGCTCGACGACGCCGGCCAAGTCGCGGCGCGAGCCCCGGCCGCGGTTGAGGCGCAAGCCGGCCGCGACGTTGTCGAAGATCGACATCGTCGGGAATGGATTCGGCCGCTGAAACACCATGCCGACCCGGCCCCGGACCTGCACCGGGTCGACACCGGGGGCGTAGATGTCGTCGCCGTCGAGCAGCACTTGGCCGGCAACACGAGCGCCCGGCACGACTTCGTGCATGCGGTTGAGGCAGCGGATGAAGGTGGATTTGCCGCAGCCGGATGGTCCGATCACCGCGGTGACGGCGCCGGCGGGGACGCTCATGTTGATGTCGCTCAACGCCCGCTGGCTACCAAACCAGGCGTTAAGACCCGTCACTTCGAGCTTGTTGGCCATGCAGCTCACCTGGCGGTGCGAACCTGCCCGCCGGTAAACAGCCGCACGCTCAGGCTGGTGGTGCAGATGAGCAACAACAACACCAGCGCGCCGGCCCAGGCCTGCCGGTGCCAGTCCTCGAACGGCGAGATGGCATAGCTGTAGATCTGCACCGGCAGCGCAGCGATGGGAGCACCGAGGCCGTGGTGCCAGAACTGATTGCCGAAGGCGGTGAAGATCAGCGGTGCGGTCTCGCCGGCGATACGGGCGAGCGCCAGCATGATGCCGGTGACGATGCCGCCGCGCGCGGTGCGCAACACCACCCACAGCGTCGTCCGCCACGCCGGCAGCCCGAGCGCCAGCGCCGCTTCACGCAGAGAATTGGGCACCAGCTTGATCATCTCTTCGGTCGTGCGGGCCACGATCGGCAGCATAATCACGCCCAAGGCGAAGCCGCCAGCATACGCGGAAAAGCTCTTAGCCGGCAGCACGATCAGCACATAGGCGAAGATACCGATGACAATAGAAGGCACGCCGTTGAGAACGTCGGCGGCAAAACGCACGGTCCAGCCGAAGCGGCCGTGCCCGTACTCGCTGAGGTAAACCCCCGCAAGCACGCCGACGGGTAAGCCCAACACGCAGGCCAGGCCGATGAGCGTGATGGTACCGACTATGGCGTTGGCCATGCCGCCGCCCGGCTCGCCGACGGGCGCGGGAAGTTGGGTGAAGAAATCGAAGTTCAGCGCGGTGATTCCCTTGGTGATCAAGTAGCCGAGGATGAGCACCAGCGGCACCAGCACCGCCACCGTGCAGCCGATGGCGATGGCTTGTGCCGCCGCGTTGGCTATCCACCGTCGCCGGTAACGCATCGCTCACGCTCCGTGCCTGGCGGTGGCCGGTCCGGCCACACTCCAAACCAGCAAGCGTGCCAGCGCGTTGACGGCGATTGTGACCAGCAACAGCACCAGCCCGATTTCCATCAAAGCCTGAACGTAGAGATCGTCCGCCGCCTCCGAGAACTCGTTGGCGATCACGCTCGCCATCGTGCTCGCCGGCGCGAACAGCGAAAGCGAGATGTCGGCGCGGTTGCCGATCACCATGGTGACCGCCATGGTTTCTCCGAGCGCGCGGCCGAGCCCGAGCATGACCGCCCCGATCAGACCGGTGCGCCCGTAAGGGACGATCGCCAGGCGCACCATCTCCCAGCGCGTTGCGCCGAGCGCCAGCGCCGCCTCGCGCTGGGCCGCCGGCACGGCCTGAAAGACCTCGTGGGCGACCGCGGTGATGTACGGCACCACCATCACCGCCAGAATCATTCCCGCGGTCAGCATGCCGACGCCGTACTTCGGGCCGCTGAAGAGCGGCAAGGACCCGAGTGCCGCTTCGAGCCCGGGGGCGGCGTAATCGCGCACCCAGGGCACGAGCACGAAAATGCCCCACAAACCGTAAACCACGCTGGGAATGCTGGCCAGCAACTCGACCAGAAACGACACCGGCGCGCGCAGCCACTGCGGTGCCATCTCGCTGAGGAACAGCGCGGTCGCGATACCCAGCGGCACCGCTTGCAGCAAGGCCAGCAGTGACGACACCAGTGTGCCGTAAATGAACGGCAGCGCCCCGAACTCCTGCGCCACCGGGTCCCAGTTCGAGCTGATTAGGAAGCGCCAGCCAAACGCCCGCATCGCCCCGAGCGACTGGCAAATCAGCACCAGGAGTACGGCCGCAACCACCCCCAAGAGCGCCATGGCGAAGCCACGAGTGAGGTTGAAAAACAGCCAGTCGCCAACATTGCGCCGCGCCCTCACACCCGCTGCCGGTGCGCGTGCTCGCAGCCAGCTCCGCCCGCGGCTCTCGCCCTTGATCGCAGTAGCCATCCCGTGATCTCGACGGCGGCCACTATAGCGGGCGATTGTTACGGGCATGTTACACGGTCGCCAGCCGGCGAGCACCCATTACTGGTCCAGCAGCGGCTTGCCGTCCGCCGCGGTCACCCGACGCAGCGCGGCGTGCTCCTTCGCCGCGACCTCCTTGGGCAGAGGCGCATAGTGCAGCGTCGGCGCATACTGCTGCCCGTCGCGCAGCATCCAGTCGATGAACTGGACCAGCTTCCTGCCCTTCTCGGCGTCCTTCTGCTTCTCGTACACCAGCAGCCACGTCATGCTGGAAATGGGGTACGCATCCGCACCGGGGGCGTTGGTGATCGAGACACGAAAGTCGTCCGGCATCGTTTGTGCCAGCCCCGCGGCCGCCGCCGTCACGGACTCCAGGGACGGCTGCACGAAGCTGCCCGCCTGGTTCTTCACGTCGGCGAACGGCAACTTGTTGGAGATGGCATACACCAGCTCGACGTATCCCAGCGAGAACGGCGTCTGCTTGACGAGGCCGGTCACCCCCTCGTTGCCTTTCCCGCCAAGGCCCACGGGCCAATTGACCGACGTGCCCTTGCCGACCTTGGCTTTCCACTCGGGGCTGACCTTGCTGAGATAGTCGGTCCAGATGTACGTGGTGCCGCTGCCGTCCGAGCGGTGCACGACTATGATGTCTCGATTGGGCAGCGGTACCCCGGGATTAGTTGCCGCCAGGGCCGGATCGTTCCACTTCGTGATCTTGCCCAGGAAGATGCCCGCGATGGCTTCCGGGGTAACCTTCAGTCTCGGCGGGACGCCCTCAGCGTTATACGTCAGCACGTCCGCCCCGAGCACGGTGGGAAAGTGCATGATGTGCCCGGGCGCCGCGCGCAGCTGCTCATCGGTCATCGGTCCGTCCGACGCCCCGAAGTCGACGGTCTGCTCGGTGATCTGCTTGATACCGCCGCCGCTGCCGATGGATTGGTAGTTGAACCGCACCGACGGGTCGACTTGCGTGTAGAGGTTGAACCACTTCGAGTACATCGGGTACGGGAACGTCGCGCCGGCGCCGTTGATCAACAACTGCGCGTGGGCAGATCCCGCAAAGAGCAGACTCAGCAGAGCCACGCTCAGCGCCCGGGGGTTTTTCCTCAGCGTTTTTCTCATTGTCATTCCTTTCTCTCTGCGCCGTGTCGTTGGGGTGGGCCCTACTGCCGTTAGAACTTTAGCACGGCATCGAGCTGAGTGCGGACCAGCGTCGGATTGCCGTTCAGGGACGCGTTCGACGCCTTGCGATCGAGCGCATCGATGAGGTGCGCTTTGGCGGTGAGCTGCAGATTGGGCAGCAGGACATAATCGAGGCGCACCATGTGGGCGCTCACGTTGGTGCTGCCCTTCTGGGTGGCTTTCTTCTGGACGTAGTCGAGGTCACTGAAGCTGAAGAGGGACGGCACGGCGTCCTTCTCGACCCGTGCGTAGGTGTACGACATACCCCAGTCCCCGACGTTTTTCAGACTGTTATGGTACCAGTCCTTACCCGCCTTGCCGATGCCCGCCCCGATGTAGAATCCGACGTTGCGCCCGTCGGCCTGCGTATTGTAGGCGAGGTCGCTAAAGACTCCGGCGGGAATGCCGAGTCCGACCGGATCGGCGGAGTTCAGCTCGGTTGCCCCGTGGATAACGTTGAAGCGCGACCTGTAGCCGAGGATATTCTTGTTCGCGTCGCGGACCAGACTGTTGCTGTTGGCGAGCTGGCTGTTGAAGCTCGAGTTCGCATTGGACTTGGTCGGATCCTTGGAGTCGGTCGTGTTTTGGCTCAGAAACTTTCGCGCAACCCCGTTTAAGTTCTCGTAGTGGTAATCCGCGAAGGCCAGGGTCCACTTGGTGGTGTCGCTGAAGGCCGTGTCGGCCACCAGCTGTCCACCTCCCATCCAGGGATCTCCCGCCGCCGCCAGTTCGTCGACGATCCATTGGAAGGCGTTGACCTTCAATCCGCGCAGGAACCCCTGGCGCTGCTCGACGAGGTTGACTGTCTCGGTGGCGCCTTCCGGCGAGAGGTCATCGTCCCAGATCAACTCGGAGACCCGGTAGGCGTTGACGCCGAACTTGCCACCGGTGACCGTCACCCAACCCGGATCGAGTCCGAGCGTCTTGCCAGGCTTGAGGGTCAGGTAGGCCTGGTCGAGATTGATCGGCTTGCGCGTAAAGGCGCGCTCGAATGACTGGTTGGTAGAGATCGGGTCGTCCGGGTTGCCGCTCGCCAAGCGGACCGTCGCGCCGACCTCGTCACTCACGTTGGCGGTCAAACCTAAGCGCGCGCGCAGACGGAACCGGTTGCGCGCGTTCAAGTCTTGCGCGTAGAAACCCTCGTGGCGTGTGCGCAAGTCGCCGAACAGACTGATCGAGTCGAGCCACTTGGGGAGCTGGGTCGTGGGGTTCTGCTTCTTTTCTTCCTCCCGGGCTTGCTCAAGTTCGGCCTCGGTTATTACGCCCTTGCGGCGCAATATCTCACCCAAATCACCGGCTTGGGCCGTGCCGGCGCTCAGCGCGGCGGCGAGCGCGGCGCCCAACCATTTCTTGCGTATCTGCATGTTTTCCCTCCTTTGTCGTGGCTAGTTATAGGGCCTGCCCGTAACGGTGCGGCTACGCTCGGGTTAAGAGCAGATGAAATCCGCCGCGACTTTGCCGGCCGGCCCGGGCTGGCTGCCAATACAGACGGCACCCGCTTGTGCCAGCCCCGGCCAGGCTGCAAAATTTTCTGGTCGAGTGCTCCAAGCTATTGCGTGTGGTCCGTTTACTGCGGTATAAGGCCAAGCAGTCGGATGGCCACCGGGCTGTCCCGCGAATTCGCCGGTCGCAATCGCTTTCTCGGACGACGACTTGCCTGTGCTTGCAGTCGTTGTTGCACAGCTGAGCGGGCCCGGCGGCAACCCGGTTTGAGCTTGGCCCCCTCCAACTCCTACCGGTGCCGGGCCCGCTCGTCCTAAGCGGTCTTACCCTTAACCGCAAATCGTGATTCTGAACACGGCACTCTCCCCGTAGCTCTTCGCGGGGAGCGCAATGCACGGGCGATTCGGACCGGCGGCTGTGCTATAGCGCGGCCGTGCGGGTTGCTGCCATCGCCGACCTGATCGGCATGAAGCGCATGATCGGTCGCCCGCAAGATCTGGCGGACATCGAAGCGCTAGAAGCCATCGCCCAGCGCCGGCAGGTGCGCGATGGCTGACAATGCCGACAAGCAGCCACCGCGCGACCAATGGGGCTGCGGGTGGGAGGCTCAGCGACTGCGCCAGCTCACGATGGGGTTGGCGGCGACACCGGCACAGCGACTGGCGTGGCTCGAAGAGATGATGCGCTTGGCGCACCGCACCGGTGCGCTCCCCAAGCCGCGCGGGCGAACCTGATTTTCGGCGGCAATGGCATCCCCGAGGGACTCAGCGCGAGGGAACCTGTGCGCTGGCTTCACGCCACCTCCGGCCGCACCTCTAAACTGGGAACGCGGCGCGGCGCCCGATCGCATCTAGCAGCGGCGCCGGCACCGAGTCGTTGAGGTTCTCGATCGCCAATTGCGCGGGACGGCCGCCGAAGATCTCGCAGCCCCGTGTCAGTACCCGGCACGACCACGGGGAGTGCAGCCGCGGCGCGTCGAACGATTCAACCGCGGCCAGATTCTCCGCGCCCCACATGTACGAGACGAAGACCCGATTCATCACGCTGGACAGACCCGGATACGGATCCAACGCCCGCGCCGGCCACGGGGTTGCTTGCTCGCTCACCTCCATGAGGTACGCGAAGCTCGTCAGGTCGTGATCGACGATGCTCTCCGACGCGATCACCAAGCCAACGTCCGGCGTGGCAACGTGCCCGGAGTCCGGACCGAACGAAGTCTGCACCTGCGTGCCGACGGTGAGCACCAGACGCAGCCGCTCGCGAATCTCGCGGCAGCCGTTGATATCGGCGCACTTCTCCGCGAACGTCGCGCCGTCGCGATGGAGTTCAAGACGGCTGTCCTCGCGCAGCCACCCGACGGCGCCCTTGAGCCCGAGCGTCGAGCCGGCCAGCACGTGCTTGCTCACGCGCGGCAGGTAGATGATGTGATCGACCTCGCGCACCAGCGTGGGCAGAAAGATCTCTTGTTTGAAGTGGCTCCCGGCCGGCGGCTCGGCGGCGAAGTAGGCGTCGTAGCCCGCCTCCTCGAAACACGCGATGGTCGCGTCTCCCAATCGCGCCGCCTGTTCGAGGCCGTTGTTGCGAAAATTGGCGCGCGTCGAGCCGCGCTGGCTGTGCCGCGTGTGATGGACGAATTGGATACCTGACTGATCGCCGGCGTACACCCGCGCGCCGCGCTCGCGCAGCAGATCGCTCATGACGGTCACGGCGACCGGGTGCGTGGTAGCGGGATAGGCATTCGGCGAGTTGCACATCACCTTGAGGAGCACGCGGTCCCCCGGCTTGAGCCACGAAAAGTCCGTGGCCGCCGCCGCCGCCTCGCGGATGGCGCGCCCGAGCATCCCAAACGGGGCACCTCGTGGCACTCCGGCTAACGCCACCCGTGCCGGCTTGCGCACGGGGAGTGACGCGACCGCGTCGGACGCGCCACGAGCGGCTGCGGGTCCGACAACCGCTTGGACACCTACTGCTGCACCGGCACGCAACAGCTCGCGTCGGGTGCAGCCGCGTGGCGACCGGTGTGCGATCTTGCTCCGTTGCCTCTCGATGTGCTCAGCCATACTGCCTCCCACGCGACGCTCCTTACAACAAGCGGCTCAGCCTGGCGAGTGAACGCCAAGGAACCCCAAGGAACCCCACAAGCGTTCGGGTGCGCGACAAATTTGTGGGTAACGTGGTTCCGACCCTGATCCTGTTCGGTGTTATGGCCGTCA
>JACQVA010000132.1 GCA_016210005.1 Deltaproteobacteria bacterium
CTCTTCGCCACCGTGCCAACGACCTTCTCGCCCTTCCGCGGCCGCCCGCGGCGCAACGATACCCGCGGCCGAAGCGGCGGTCCGCGTCGGCGGCGATCTTCCGAAAGTCCTCGGAAAGAGCAGATCGCCGCCGCAAGTTCCCACATCCTGGCCAGCAAATGACAAATTGCGTCCCTTTCGGCCATGGGTCTCGGCCTGACAGTACACAGTACTGTCAGACTGGTGCGGATTTGCCCGGTTGGCTGCACGTTACCCACAGATTTGTCGCACACCCCTTGCCGAGTCGAGCCCGACGAGCGTTTGGTGTCGCGGGCACACTGCGGTATTGAGGAGTTCCCCGAGAGGAGGTATCGCGATGGCTGAGGCGAGTCGTGGTCGGTTACTGAGTACCTGTGCAGTGCTGTTTGGTCTTCTGGCGCTGTCAAACTTCTTGAAGCCGTTCCGATTCGGCGGCGAGCAGACGGGATTCGTCCTCCTCGGACACCGCTTGTCCGGTACCGCGAACACGATCATCGGGCCGGTGTTCGGGCTGTACCTGCTCATCTACGCCGCCGGTATCTGGCGCATGCAGCGCTATGCCGTCGCGATGGGGTGGGGCTACGCCGCATACGTCGTGCTGAACCTCGTGCTGTTCAACCTGACCAATGCGCGGCCGCCGGGCGCCGGGTACATCGTCTTCGGCATCGTGTACTCCGTCATCGCGGTCGGTGTTTCTGCCGGCACAGCCTACGCGCTATCCCAGCGCCAGGCGGAGTTGAGGTAGTCAGCCGGTTGAAAGACGCAAAGAGAGCCTTCGACCACGCAGCCGCCATCATTCGCCACCATCACCGCTCCTCACCATCCAACCCGGCACCGCCGCGTGCTAGGGGTTTTTCGCGTCATGAACCGCCTCGCAATTCTCAGCTGCACCGGCTCTAACCGCGAGGGATGACAGGAAGCGGATGACCGCCTCCGCTTCCATCTCCGCCGGGTGTCGCTTGCCGTGGAAGAAGATGAAACGCTTGACCCAGCCGACGTCCGCGTCCTCAGTCCGCCGGCTGTGGTGCGGCGTTAGAATGGCGTCGCGGACTTGATCGAGCAGCTTGGGCTTGGGTGCTGAGGACGCAGGCGGGAGGACCGGGCCAGCGGCGGGGGCGCCAGTGCCACCGAGACGAGGGGACACACGTTGTCAGAGGCGGACGCATTGCTCTCCCGAATGAAGGCTCGAGATGAGCCCAAGCGCATGGCGAGGCCGATCACGGGGTCCATCGTCGGGGCGCACCGCGTGCGCCCCGTAAACGGTTGGCGAGGGGCGGTTACTTGCGTACCCGCGCAGGTTCTCGTGACAAAGTCTTAGCGGCGCGAAGCTGGATTGCCCCCGCGCTGGCGCGCGGCCGCCATTGCTGGGCGAGTCGCTGCTCCTGCCACTTGTGCAGCCCGCGCCGCAAATAACTCGGATCGAGCCCGATAACGTGGCAAATGCTGTTGAACGTCAGCGGCGTGTCCAGCTCTTCGCTCATCAGCCACTGCTCGGCCTCGCGGAAGAGGCGCCGTTGCTGTGCGTTCTTGGGAAACATGAACTTCTGGAAACAATGGATCGCGTCCTCAAGCACCGCAATCAGCAGATGGCGCTCGCCGGTTGCGTGCCCGCCATTGCGCAGTTCGAGAATCTGTTGCGGCAGCAGCACGTCGGGCAGGAACATTTCCACTGAATCTTGTGGCCTAGGCCTGGTCATTACAGCCGATTTGTTGGTCATGATCCTGCGTTTGCCAGCAAGTGCCAGGCCAGGCCGGCTTTCCAACTGCCCGTGAGCCATTCGTATTGTTTTAGTGCCCGAATCCCACCCGGGGCATTCTACTTTTGCGAAGGTACTATCCTCCGCGCGAATCGCTCGCTTGCGCCAGGGCGGTTTTGAGTTGCCGTTCGCGGCTGCGCATGCGGCGGGCTTCGGCGGCAGAACGCTCGTGGTCGTAGCCGAGCAGATGGAGCAGGCCGTGAATCAGCAAGGTCGTGACCTCGTCAGCCAGCGCCACTTTACGTTGCTGTGCTTGGCGTGCAGCGGTCTCCAGTGAAATGACCACGTCGCCCAGAAGGCACTCGTCGCCGGCGGCACGCACCCCTTCGCGCATCGCGAATGCCAGCACATCGGTCGGACGATTCCGACTGCGGTACAATGCGTTGAGCCGCTGCATCTCTTTGTCGTGGACGAGTGCGACGGTGAGTTCCGCGGCGGGTTCTCGCAACAATCGGAGCAACTGCTGCGCCTGACGGCGTAGCGTGGCGGCGGAGAGGCCGCGTACACGCTGGCGCCAGAGGACCGTGACGGGCATGGCCGTCACGCGGGTTCTTTCGGCGCGGGCACGGCCGCGCCGTTCAAGGCGCGTTGTCGCTCACGCTCGCTCTCGGCGTGGTCGTAAGCGGTGATGATATTCTGCACCAGTCGGTGACGGACGACATCTCGTTCAGTGAAGTAGCAAAAACGGATATCTTCGATGCCGGCCAGGATGGCCTGCGCTTCCTTCAACCCCGAGGCTTTGCCCGACGGCAGATCGATTTGCGTCACGTCGCCGGTGATCACGGCCTTCGAGCCGTAGCCCAAGCGGGTGAGGAACATCTTCATCTGTTCCGAGGTGGTGTTCTGCGCCTCGTCGAGGATGACGAAGGAGTCATTAAGGGTGCGGCCGCGCATGAAGGCCAGCGGCGCCACCTCGATCACGCCGCGCTCGAGCATCTTTTGCGCTCGGTCGAAATCGACCATGTCGTGCAGGGCGTCATAGAGCGGACGCAGGTACGGGTTGACCTTTTCAGCCAGGTCGCCCGGCAGAAAACCGAGCTTCTCGCCGGCCTCGACCGCCGGCCGGGTCAGTACCATGCGGGCGAAGTTGTTCTTCATCAAGCCGCCGACCGCCATGGCCATGGCCAGGTAGGTCTTGCCGGTGCCGGCCGGACCGATGCCGAAGACGATATCGAAATTGCGGATGGCTTCGATGTAGGCCTTCTGGGCAACGCTCTTGGGGGTGATGACCCGCTTGTGGGCGGAGACGTAGACGGCGTCGAGGAAGATATCCTTGAGCTTGGCGGTGCGGTCGCGGCTGAGGATGCGGATGGCGTAATCAATGTCGCTGGGGTAGACGGGGTAGCCTTGTTCGAGCACGCCGTAGAGCTGGGTGAGAATGCGTCCGGCCAGCTCGCACGCGACGCTGTCGCCGCTGATGGCGAGCGTATGCCCGGCGGTGCCGATACGGACACCGAGGGTGCGCTCGATCACCTTGAGGTGCTCGTCGTTGTGGCCGAGCAGCGCGTGAAACAGCTGGGCGTCGTGGAAGCGAAGTTCGAGGGCCGGCGTGATCGCGGTGGTTGCCAACGCGGTGCTTACTCCTGGTTACTCGAAGAAGGCGCGTGCCGCCTTCAGGGCATCGGCGATCTTGCTGGCGTCTTTACCCCCGGCCTGCGCCAGCTCCGGGCGGCCGCCGCCCCGGCCGCCGACAATCGGCGCGATCTGGCCGATGAGTTTACCGGCGTGAACTTGCGCGGTCAGGTCCTTCGTCACCGCGGCCAGCAGGCTGACGCGGTCGCCGAGCCCGCTGGCGAGGACCACGACGCCGCTGCCCAGGCGCTGGCGCAGCGCATCGGCCATTTCGAGCAAGCGCGCCGGATCGACGCCATCAATCTGGGCGGCGAGCACTCTAAAGCCGGCGCGGCCCGTGAACGCCTGGCTGAGCAAGTCGGCGCTTTGCGAGGAGGCCAGCTGGGAGCGCAACTGGTGCAGCTGGCGCTCCAACTCGCGTTGCTGAGCCAGCAGCCGCTCGACCTTTTCCGCCACCTCGCTCTCGTTGCCCTTCACCAGCTCGCCGAGCTGGCGCAGGGTCAGCTCGCGCTCGCGGATGGCGGCGAGGGCGCCGCTGCCGGTCATGCCTTCGAGGCGGCGCACCCCGGCGGCCACGCCGGCCTCGCTGCGCAGCTTGAAGATGCCGATGTCGCCGGTGCGCTGCACGTGCGTACCGCCGCACAGCTCGGTGGAGAACTCACCCATCTTCACCACCCGCACGCGCTCGCCGTACTTGTCGCCGAAGAACGCCAACGCCCCTTTCTTGATGGCCTCGTCGTAAGCCATCTCCTCGCACACGACGGCGGCGTTCTCGCGGATGTGGGCGTTGGTCTGCTCTTCGATCGCGATTAGCGTTTGGTCGTCGATCGCGCTGGGGTGGGTGAAGTCGAAGCGCAGCCGCTCGGGCGCCACCAGCGAGCCGGCCTGACGCACGTGGGTGCCCAGGCGCGCGCGCAACACGGCGTGCACGATGTGGGTGGCGGAATGATTGAGCCGCACCGCCTCGCGCCAGTCGCGGTCAACGAGCAGCTGCACGCGCTGGCCCCGGCGCACTAAGCCCCGGCGCACGGTGCCGGCGTGCACCGTCAGATCGGCGCGCGGCTTGTGGGTATCGGTTACCTCGATCAAGGCGCCGTCGGCAGTGGCGATGGTGCCGCGGTCGCCCACTTGTCCGCCCGACTCTCCATAGAAGGGCGTCTCGGCGGTCACCACTTGCACGGACTCGCCCTCGCGGACTTCAGCGTGTTCTTCGCTGTCGCGATAGAGAGCCAGGATCTCCGAGTCGAGGTCAAAAACGCGGTCACCGGCGAAGCGGCTGACAAAGGCACCGTGCGACAGCATGACTTCGGCGCCGGCTTTGCGGGCCTCGCGCCCGCGCCGGCGCTGCTCGTCCATGGCCGCCTCGAAACCTTCGCGGTCAACCCCCAGGCCGTCCTCGCGCAGGATGTCTTCGGTCATGTCGAGCGGGAAGCCATAAGTGTCGTAGAGGCGAAAAGCGATATCGCCAGGTAGCGTGGTGGCCCGCCGCTGGCGCAGTGCGGTGCGCTCGCCCTCGAGCAGCGTCATGCCCTTGTCCAACGTCTCGGCAAAGCGCTCTTCTTCGGTGCGAATGACCTCCTCGATGTAGCTTTGGCGCTCGATCAGCTCGGGATAGGCCGCTCCCATGGTGGCGGCAACGGCGGTGGCGGCTTGCCACAAGAACGGCTGGTTGAAGCCGAGGTGGCGGGCGTGGCGGGCGGCCCGGCGCAAGATGCGGCGCAGCACGTAGCCCCGGCCCTCGTTGCTCGGGACTACCCCGTCGGCGATCATGAAGCTGAGCGCGCGCGAGTGGTCGGCGATTACGCGAAAGGCCAGATCATCGGCCTGGTCGCGGCCGTACTGGCGTTTGGCGTGTTCTTCGGTGAAGCGGATCAGGTTGCGCAGCAAGTCGGTGTCATAGTTCGACAGCACACCTTGCAGCACGGCCGCGATGCGCTCCAGGCCCATGCCGGTATCGACATGCTTGGCGCGCAGTTCCTCCAGCACCCCGTCGGCCGTACGGTTGTACTGGATGAAAACGAGATTCCACAGCTCGATGTAGCGGGCGCAGCCGGCGTTGACGTTGCAGCGATGGCCGGCGACGTGTTGGCGGTCGCACGCCGCCGCGCCGCGATCGAGATGGATTTCGGAGCACGGCCCGCACGGCCCGGTCTCGCCCATCTCCCAGAAATTATCCTTCTCGCCGAAGCGGACGATGTGCGCGGGCGCGATATCGGTTTCGCTGCGCCACCAGCGCTCGGCCTCGTCGTCGGTGGTGAAGACCGTTGCCCACAGCCGATCCTTCGGCAGCTGCCACTCGCTGGTGAGCAGCTCCCACGCCCAGGCGATGGCTTCGCGCTTGTAGTAGTCGCCGAATGACCAGTTGCCCAGCATCTCGAATAGGGTGTGGTGATAGGTGTCGCGGCCGACCTCGTCGAGGTCGTTGTGTTTGCCGCTCAAGCGCAAGCAGCGCTGGGCGCTGGCCGCGCGCAATACGGCACGGGTTTCGTTGCCGAGGAACACTTCCTTGAACTGTACCATGCCGGCATTGGTGAACAGCAGGGTCGGGTCCTGATCCGGGATGAGCGAAGAGCTGCGTACCACTTCATGGCCGCGTTGGCGGAAGAAGGCGAGGAAAGCGCTGCGGATTTCGGCGCCGGTCATGGCAAATCTCTAGCAGGGAATGGCACGGATATCGACGGGGCGAAAGCGGGAGGGCGGCTCGCGGCCGCGGCCGGCGCGCTCAGAAGCGCTCGATCTCCAGCTTCTGCTTACCGCTGGGCTCGGGCTGCTCGAAGGGGCGCTCGAAGTTGTCCCAGCGGCTGTCGCTGGTGGAGGCGATGCCGCGCACCTTGAGGGCGAAGTCGGCCGGATTGCTGGCGTGCTGCAAGGCCTCGTCGTAAGTGATCAGGCCGCTGCGATAAAGCGCCATCAGCGACTGGTCGAACGTTTGCATCCCGTACGAGGTGTGGCCTTGGGCAATGACCTCGCGCAGATCGCGCGCCTTGGTCTTATCCGCCACGTACTCGCGCACGCGCGCGCTCGATACCATTACCTCGACTGCCGGCACCATGCCCTGGCCGTCCGCCCGCGGGATCAAGCGCTGGCTGATGACGCCCTTGATCACGCTCGACAGAATCAGCCGGGCTTGGTCGCGCTGGTGCTCGGGGAAGGCGCTGATGGTACGCGTGATGGTCTCGGGGGCATCGAGGGTGTGCAAGGTGCTCATCACCAGGTGGCCGGTCTCGGCCGCCATGATCGCGGTCTCGATGGTTTCCAGATCACGCATCTCGCCGACCAGGATCACGTCCGGGTTCTGGCGCAAGGCGGCTTTGAGCGCCGAGGCGAAGTCGAGCGCGTCGTACCCGATCTCGCGCTGATTGATGAAGGCCACGCAGTCGCGGTGAGTGTACTCGATCGGGTCCTCGATGGTGATGATGTGGCAGGGCCGCGACTGATTTATGTGGTTGATGATCGCCGCCAAGGTGGTGCTCTTGCCGCTGCCGGTGGTTCCGGTAACCAGCACCAGCCCGCGCCGTTCCACCGCGATCTTCTCCACCACCGGTGGCAGGTTCAGCTCCGCCACGCTGCGGATGCGCGAGGGGATGACGCGGATCACCATGCTGAGTACGCCGCGCTGGCGGAAGATGTTGACGCGGAAGCGCCCGAGCTCGGGGGTTTCGTATGCCAAGTCGGCCTGCATGTCGCTTTCGAAGCGGCGGCGGCGGAAGTCATCGAGCAACTTGTCGGCGATATTCTGCATTTGCTGGTGCGTGAGCGGCTCGGCCCCGGCCAGTGGCACCATGTCGCCGTGCAGCCGGAACGCCGGCGGCGCGCCGACCTTCAACAGGACGTCGGAGGCATCCTGTTGCACCGCCAGCTGCAAGACCTGATTCAGTTCCATAATGAGCTGGCGCTCAGCTGGCCTTAGCTCCGCGCTTGGCTTCGGGCTTTTCGGCCGCCGGCCCGTCCGGGCGCGCGGCTTCCGCGCCCGGGGCGGCGAGCCCGAAATGGGCGCGCACCTTCTGCTCGATGGCGCGCGCCATGTCGGCATGATCGCGCAGGAACTCTTTGGTGTTCTCGCGGCCCTGGCCGATGCGATCGCCGTCGAAGGCGTACCAAGCGCCGCTCTTTTCGATGACGCCGTACTCGGCGCCGAGATCCACCAACTCGCCTTCGCGCGAGATGCCGGTGCCGTACATGATGTCGAACTCGGCTTCCTTGAACGGCGGCGCCACCTTGTTTTTGACCACCCGTACTTTGGTGCGGCTGCCGATGACTTCGTCGCCCTGCTTGATCGCGCCGATGCGGCGGATGTCGAGCCGGCACGAGGCGTAAAACTTGAGCGCGTTGCCCCCGGTGGTGGTCTCCGGGTTGCCGAACATGACGCCGATCTTCATGCGAATCTGGTTGATGAAGACCACGATCGTGCGCGAGCGCGAGATGCTGGAGGTGAGCTTGCGCAGCGCCTGCGACATCAGCCGCGCCTGCAAGCCCATCTGCGGGTCGCCCATCTCGCCTTCAATCTCGGCGCGCGGCACCAGCGCGGCCACCGAGTCGACCACCAGCACGTCAATGGCGCCGCTGCGCACCAGGGTTTCGGCGATTTCGAGTGCCTGCTCGCCGTGATCGGGCTGAGAGATGAGCAAGTCCTCGGTCTTGACGCCCAGCTTCTTGGCGTAGACTACATCGAGGGCATGCTCGGCGTCGATGAAAGCGCAGATACCGCCGTCGCGCTGGGCTTGCGCGATCACCTGCAGGGCCAGCGTGGTCTTGCCCGACGATTCCGGGCCGTAGATCTCAACTACGCGGCCGCGCGGCAAGCCGCCGACGCCCAGCGCCAGGTCCAACCCGAGCGAGCCGGTGGACACCACCGGGATGTCGCGCGCCAGGGCCTCGGCGCCGAGCTTCATGATCGCGCCTTTGCCGAACTGCTTCTCGATCTGGCTGACGGCCAAATCGAGCGCGCGTTCACGGTTGGGGTCTCGTTCGCGGGGGCTATCCAATGCCATGATCTGCTCCTCTTGTACTGGCAGCGAGTCGTCTTGTCCATAGTGCGGTATAGACCGCGCCACCGGCTCGTAAGTCGCTGCGGTAAACCGTGATGCAGTCAACCGGGCTGACACCGAAGTCGTCGTTCCAGTGTTGTTTCAACATCTCTTCCAGCGCGGGCCAGCCGCGGGGGCTGTTGATGCGGCCAAGGGTCACGTGGGCGTGAAAGGGCCGAGCCTCGGCGGCGAAGCCGAGCGGCACCAGTGCGTTCTCGACCGCGCGGGCGAGCACCGCCAACTGCGCGGCCTCGATCCCCACCCAGCACACGCGCGGGCGCTTGAGCGATGGAAACGCCCCGAGGCCGCGAACGTGGGCGGCAAACTCCGGTACCGCCGCAGCGACCTGAGCAACCGCCTCGCCCACCGCCTCGAGGCGCTCGGCCGCCACCGCACCGAGAAACTTCAGCGTCGCGTGTAGCCCGTCGTCGCGCACCCAGCGCACGTCGGCGCGGGTACGCGCCAGCTCGGCCTTAAGCTGCACCAGCCCCAAGCGAACTTGGGGCACTAAATCGACCGCGACAAAGGCTCGGATGTGAGCAGGTTCCGACATCTTGGCGACTTGTGGTGCGCGCAGCGTATTATGGCTCGCCCACCGAAGTCCACCCCGGTAGAGCGTGACCTAATCCGGCGCTTTCGACGAACGGTGCCCACCTGGAGACGGCGTGCCCTCACCCCGACCTGCTGCCGCCGCGCTATACCCCAGCTGGCTGAGGGCAGCCCAGCTCCCCAGCCCGCGGCCGGTCTTCGGAGATCGTTGCGCGCAGCTTGCTCTTGGCCTCGGATCAGGGTTGTCACGCCTACGTTGACATGTCCATGGATGTCCAGTATCCAGCGGCGGCGACCGTAGCTGGGGATAAATGCAACTGACTGTCCGTGATGTCTCCGGCCTGCTGAAGGTCTCCGAGAAAACCATCTATCGCTGGATCAGTCAGGGGATTCTGCCCGCCTACCGGGTCAATGACCAGTATCGCTTCAACCGCGCCGAGCTGCTCGAATGGGCAACCTCGCGCAAGATGAACGTCTCCCCGGATCTGTTCGCGGAGCCGGAAAGCCACGCCACGCCGCTGCCGGGCTTGGTCGAGGCGCTGCAGGCCGGCGGGATATTTTACCGCGTCGACGGCGGCGATAAGGAGTCGGTGCTGCGGGCGGTGGTCGAGCACATGCGCTTGCCCGAAGAGGTCGATCGGGAGTTCCTGCTGCGCGTGCTGTTGGCGCGCGAGGCGTTGCAATCCACCGGCATCGGTGACGGCATTGCCATTCCGCACGTGCGCAATCCGATCGTGCTGCACGTGTTGCGGCCGATGATCGCGCTCTGTTTCCTAGAGCGGCCGGTGGAGTTCGGCGCCCTCGACGGTAAGCCGGTGTTCGCGCTGTTCTCGCTCATCAGCCCGACCGTGCGCGCGCACCTGCGCTTGCTGTCGCGCTTGTCGTTCGCGCTCAACGACGCCGGGTTCAAGGAGGCCATCCTCCGGCAAGCTTCCCGGGACGAGATCGTCACCCAGGCCCGCCGGGTCGAGGCCGCGCTGGAATCGGCCGGGCTTGCGCCCAAGCCGTAGTGATTTGCCGAGCGATCGCGCCAAGGCAGAGGCCAAGATGTTCGCCAAGATGTTCGAGCAGATGAGCCGGTGTAGCGGTTGTGCGCGGCGGGCACGGCGGCCGGGCGCACGGGCGTGAGAGGTTGCGCTGCGATGGAGCTGTTGCTGTTAGCCATCGGGCTGCTGGTTGTGAGCGCGGTGGCGGCCTTGTCGTGCCAGCGATGGGCGCGCTGGTGCAGCGGACTGGGCAGCGGCGGTGTCGTGGTGGCCGCCGCGCTCGGCCTGGTGCCGGCGATGCGCGTGCTGCTGGGGGCGCCGAATGAGCGCCTGCGGCTGGCGTGGAGCGTGCCCTACGGCGCCTTCTTCGTCGAGCTCGACGCCCTCTCGGCGTTCTTTGTGATCCCGATTCTGGTCTTGTCTGCGCTCGCCGCGGTGTACGGCGCCGGATACCTGCAAGCCTACGGTGACAAGAAGGCCCTTGGGGTGACGTGGTTCTTCTTCAACCTGCTGGTGGCGAGCATGGCGCTGGTCGTGCTCGCCCGCAACGGCGTGCTCTTCCTCATGGCCTGGGAGGCCATGGCGCTGGCGTCGTTCTTCCTGGTGGTTTTTCGCGAAGATGAGCGGGAGAGCGCCCGCGACGCGGGCTGGAGATATCTGGTGGCCACGCATCTCGGCACCGCTTTCCTGCTGGCGCTGTTCGTCTTGCTCGGGCACGGCAACGCCGTGCTCGACTTCGATCATTTCACCACCGCGGCGGCGGCGCCGGGAGTGCTGTTTGTGCTGGCGCTGGCCGGCTTCGGGGCCAAAGCCGGCTTCGTTCCGCTGCACGTCTGGCTGCCGCACGCGCATCCGGCGGCGCCCAGCCACGTTTCGGCGTTGATGTCGGGAGTGATGATCAAGACCGGTATTTACGGCTTGCTGCGCTGCTTGACGTTGCTCGGGCCGCCGCCGCCGTGGTGGGGCTGGGCGCTGGTGGTGATCGGGATCACTTCCGGGATCGGCGGCGTGCTGTTCGCCATCGCGCAACATGATCTCAAGCGCCTGCTGGCTTACAGCAGCGTGGAGAACATCGGCATCATCACCTTGGGGCTCGGGGTGGGAGTACTGGGAGTGAGCAGCGGCGCGCCGGTGCTGGCGGTGTTGGGGTTTGCCGGTGCGCTGCTGCACGTCTGGAACCACGCGGCCTTCAAAGGCCTGCTTTTTCTCGGTGCCGGGGCGGTGGCGCACGCCGCCGGCAGCCGCGACCTCGACCAACTCGGCGGACTGCTCAAGCGCATGCCGGGAACCGGCCTAGCGTTTCTCGCCGGCGCGGTTGCGATCGCCGGGCTGCCGCCGCTGAACGGATTCGCCAGCGAGCTGCTGCTCTATCTGGCCGGGTACTCGGGCGTGGTTGCGGCTGGCGATGGGCTGGCGGCATTGCCGTTGCTGGCGGTGATTACCGCGCTGGCGCTGATCGGCGGGTTGGCTGCGGCGGCCTTCGCCAAAGCCTTCGGCATCGCCTTTCTCGGCAGTGCGCGCAGCCCGGGGGCAGCGCACGCGCATGAGCCGGCGCTGGTTATGCGCCTGCCGATGTACGCTCTGGCCGGCATCTGCCTAGCGATCGGATTGCTTGCCCCGTTGCTGCTGCCGCACCTCGGTCCGCTGCTGGCGGCGGTGTCGCGCCTGCCGGCGGGCGTGATTCAGATCCAGCTGGCGCACGCCGCCGGGGTGCTTTGGTTCGGTGCCGGCGGCGGGTTGGCGTTGCTGGGCATGGTGGGGCTGCTAACCGCCTTTCGTCACCGTCTGTTATCGGCGCGCTCGGTGACGGAGTCGATCACGTGGGACTGCGGTTACGCGCAGCCGTCGCCACGCATGCAGTACACCGCTTCATCCTTCGCGCAGCCGTTGACCGACTTGTTCGCGGGATTGCTGCAGACCCAGCGCCGGCTGCTGCGACCGCAAGGGCTCTTCCCGGCGGCGGCGGCTTTGGCCACCAACACGCCGGACGTCGCCGAACGGCGGCTCTTCGCCCCGGTATTCACCGGCATCGGCAGCGCCCTGGCGGCCCTGCGTTGGCTCCAGCACGGCCAAGTGCACTTGTACGTGTTGTACGTGGCACTGACGCTGCTGGTGCTGTTGGTGTGGAAGCTGGGATGAGAACCAAGGCGACAGCGGTGCGCAGGCCGCACAGCTGGCACCGGCTTGCCGCCGGCCGGATTGGGGACGGCGTAAATCGATGGCGGCCGTAATCCATACCGTGCTCGCGCTGCTGGGTGCGCCGTTGCTGCTCGGCATCATCAATCGCACCAAAGCGTTGATCGCGGGCCGCACCGGCCAGCCGCTGCTGCAGCCGTATTTCGACATGGTGAAGCTGCTGCGAAAGGCGGCGGTCTACAGCCGTACGACCACGTGGCTGTTTCGTGCCGGGCCGATCGTCGGGCTGGCGGCGATGCTGGTGGCGATCACGCTGGTGCCGCTCGGCGGCGTGGCGGCGGTGGTGGCATTTCCCGGTGATCTGCTGCTGTTCGCGTATCTCTTGGGCCTAGCGCGCTACTTCACCGTGCTGGCGGCGCTCGACACCGGCTCGAGCTTTGAAGGCATGGGCGCGAGCCGCGAGCTTACCTTCTCCGCGCTGGCCGAGCCGGCGTTGCTGCTCGGCCTGGCGGCGCTGGCGCACCAGAGCGGCCGCTTGTCGCTTTCGGCGATGTATGCCACGGTCGCTCCCTTGGCGTGGGCGCAAGCGGCCGCGCCACTGGCGTTGCTGGCGGCAGCGCTGCTGGTGGTGTTCCTGGCGGAGAACGCCCGGATTCCGGTCGACGACCCCACCACGCATCTGGAATTAACCATGATTCACGAAGTCATGGTGTTGGATCACGGCGGGCCCGACCTCGCTTTCATTCTTTACGGCGGCGCCCTCAAGCTGTGGCTGCTCGGCGCCCTGCTGGTCGGGCTGGTGGTGCCGGTGCGCAGCGGGTCACCGTGGCTCGACGGTGCGGCCGCGCTCGGCGGTATGCTGGCGCTGGCGGTGCTCACCGGCATCATCGAGTCGTCGATGGCGCGCTTGCGCCTGGTGCGGGTGCCGCAGCTGCTGCTCGGAGCCGGCGTGCTGTCGACCCTAGCCTTGGTATTGAGCTGGCGCTGACTGCCATGTGGAGCGATACCCTGTTGGTGCTGCTGGCGCTCAGTGGCGTGTTGTTGCTGGGCTCCAGCCGGCTGGTGCGCTGCATTCGGATTGTGGCGTTTCAGGGCGTCGTGCTCGGGTTGCTGACACTGGCGGCGCATCAGCACGAGTTCTCGTGGCGCACGCTCGGCCTGGCGGTGGCGATCGCGGCGTTGAAGGGCGCCGGCTTCCCCTGGCTGCTGTCGCGGGTGCTGCGTCAAGCCGACGTCCGCCGCGAGGTCGAGCCGTTCGTGAGCTACAACCTGTCGCTGTTGGCCGGCACCATGGCACTGCCGGTGTCATTGTGGCTGAGCGCGCGGTTGCCGCTGCCGACGCCGCCGATCTCGGCGCTGGTGGTACCGGTGGCGCTGTTCACCACGCTGGCCGGCCTGCTTCTGATCGTCAGCCGGCGCACGGCCCTGACCCAGGTGCTGGGATACTTGGTGCTCGAGAACGGCGTCTACGCCTTCGGCGTCGGCCTGGTGGAAGGCACGCCGATGGTGGTGGAGCTGGGGATCCTGCTCGACGTCTTCGTCGCGGTGTTCGTGATGGGCATCGCCATCTTCCACATCAACCGCGAGTTCGACCACATTGATGCCGATCAGCTGGCGGCTCTGCACGACTGGACCTCATGATCGCCGCCCTGCTCCTGGTGCCGGCGCTCGCCGGTATCGCCGCCTACTTCGTGCGCGCCGACGCCGCCCGCCGCGTCTTGCTGCTGTTGGTGGCCGCGCTGCACACCGGGCTGACGGCGGCGGCATGGTTTCACCAACCGGCGGCCGCGCTCGGCGGCTGGTTGCAGCTCGACGCCGCCGGCCGGCTCTTCCTTTCGATCACCACCGTGCTGTTCCTGGCCGCGGCGCTCTATGCCGCCGGCTACCTCAGCCGCGAGAGCCGTGGGGCCCAGCGTGACTTCGAAGAAGGGCTACTGTTCGACAACGCTCCGGAGGCCGTGTTCACTGCCTGTTTGCTGCTGTTTCTGGCGGCGATGACGCTGGTCACCACCAGCCACCGGTTCGGCTTGCTCTGGGTGGCAATCGAAGCCACCACCTTGGCGAGCGCGCCGCTGATCTACTTCCACCGCCACCACCGTTCGCTCGAAGCCACTTGGAAGTACCTGCTGATTTGCTCGGTGGGCATTGCGCTGGCGCTGCTCGGCAACTTCTTCCTTGCGGTGGCGGCCTCCAATCCGGGCGGGACGCCGGTGCCGTTGGTGCTCGACGACTTGATGCGCGAGGCCCCGCGGCTGCACCTGCCGTGGCTCAAGGCGGCCTTGCTGTTGCTGCTGGTCGGCTACGGCACCAAGATGGGTCTGGCACCGCTGCACACGTGGTTACCCGATGCCCACAGCGAGGCGCCCTCGCTGGCCTCGGCGCTGTTGTCGGGGGCGCTGCTGAACTGCGCCTTTCTCGGCATCCTGCGAGTGCAGCAAGTCTGCGCCGCCGCGGGTCAGGCGGCGTTCGGCCAGGAGCTGCTGGTCGGCTTCGGCCTGTTGTCGATGACGGTGGCCGCCGTCTTCATCATCGAGCAGGCCGACTACAAGCGGATGCTGGCGTATTCCAGCGTCGAGCACATGGGCATTCTCGCCCTCGGTGTCGGACTGGGCGGGGCGGCCACCTTCGGCGCGCTGCTCCATGCGGTCAACCATTCGCTCACCAAGGGCATGCTGTTCCTGCTGGCCGGCAACATCCTGGCGGCCTATCGGACCAAGGCGACGACGCAGGTGCGCGGCGTGCTCCGGGTGCTGCCGGCATCGGGTGGGCTGTGGGTGATGGGGTTGTTCGCCATCACCGGCTCGCCGCCGTTCGGGCCGTTTCTGAGTGAGTTCACCATTTTGAAAGCCGCACTGGACCACGGGCGCAACCTGGTGGCGCTGGCATATCTGGCGCTGCTAGCGGTGGTCTTCCTGGGCATGATGACGGTGATGTTGCGCATGGCGCAGGGGGCGCCGGAAGCAGCGGAGCCGGGCGGTGCGGCGGCGCCGGAGCCGCTGCTGGCGGTCGCGCCGCCGGCGGCGCTGGCACTGCTGGTGATCATTCTCGGCCTCTACGTTCCGGGCTTCATGCGGGCCGCGATCGAGCAGGCGGCGCGCGCGCTCGGGTGAGTTGTCATGCCACGCCCGTCTTTGCCCGCGATTTTCAACGGCAAGGCCGTCGCCCTCGATCAGGTGCCGCGGCTGAACGCGGCCGAGTTCCGCGACGCGGTCATTGCCGAGGTGGCGGCGGGTGCGCGGCTGGCGGCGCTGTTCGGACAGCCGAGCGGAGCCGGCGTGCGGCTGATCGCGGTGCTGGCGCGCGGCCGCACCGGCACGCTGGCCGCTGCCACCACCGAGGTCGGCGACAGCTTTCAGGCGCTGACGCCCGATTGCCCGCAAGCACACGGGTTCGAGCGCGAGATCGCCGAGCAATGGGGCGTGCGGCCGCACGGCCATCCGTGGCTAAAGCCGCTCCGCTTCCATGCCTCCTATCGGCCCGGGCACGACGCCTGGGGGCGTGCCGGGGACGAGCATATCTCACCGAGCGTGACTGACTTCTTCCGGATGGAGGGCGCGGAAGTCCACGAGGTCGCCGTCGGACCGGTGCACGCTGGGGTCATCGAGCCCGGCCACTTCCGCTTTCAATGTCACGGCGAGCAGGTCTTCCACCTGGAGATAGCGCTCGGCTATCAGCACCGCGGCGTCGAGCGCGCGTTGGTGGGGGGCCCGCACTTGCGCACCATGCAGCACCTGGAGGTGCTCGCCGGCGACACCTCGGTCGGGCACGCCACCGCGTACTGCGAAGCGCTCGAAGCGCTGGCGCAGTGCGCGGTCTCCGCCCGCGCGCAGGTGTTGCGGGGCGTGGCCCTCGAACTCGAACGGCTCGCTAATCATGCCGGTGATCTCGGCGCGCTGGCTGGCGACGTCGGCCACTTGCCCCCGGCGGCGTATTGCGGCCGCATCCGCGGCGACTTCCTCAACCTGACCGCGTTGGTCTGCGGCAACCGCTTCGGGCGGGGATTGGTGCGGCCGGGCGGCGCGGGGTTCGATGTCGAAGCCGGGCGGGTGGTGCAGCTGTTGGAGCGCCTGGAGCAAGCGCTGGCCGACGCGACGGTGGCGGTCAATCTGTTGTGGGAGACGCCCTCGGTGCAGGCGCGTTTCGAGGGCACTGGGGTGGTGGCGCGCGCCGAGTGCGAGGCGCTCGGGCTGGTCGGGGTGGCGGCGCGTGCCGGCGGCCTCGAGCGCGACGTGCGCCATGAGTTCCCCGCCGGCATCTTCCGCTTCGCGCAGATTCCAATCTCGACGTGGCAGAGCGGCGACGTGCTGGCGCGCGCCTACGTGCGCTGGCTCGAGATGCAACGCTCGGTGGCCTTCATCCGCGAGCAGCTCGCCACGCTTCCCGACGGCCTCATCCGCGCTCCGCTCGGCGCGCTGGCCGCGAATCAGCTCGTGGTGTCGCTGCTCGAAGGCTGGCGCGGTGAGATTTGCCACGTCGCCATTACCGATGACAACGGGCGTTTGGCGCGCTACAAGGTGGTCGACCCCTCTTTTCACAACTGGGCCGGGCTGGCGCTGGCGCTGCGCCAGCAGCAGATCTCGGACTTTCCGCTCTGCAACAAGAGCTTCAACCTGTCGTATTGCGGCCATGATCTGTAACCAGCAGTTAGTTCGCCCGGCCTCGCCGGCGGCTGCGGGCAATCCGTTCACCGCAGTCGGCCTTCGGGTGCTCGTATGCTGAAGACGCTGCGCGCCCGTCTGCAGCAAGGCCATCGCACGATAGCTTTCCCGGCGGCGGAGCCGGAGTTGGTGGATCGCTTTCGCGGCCGGCCGGCGTTGGTGCCGGCGAAGTGCCGTGACGGTTGCCGCGAGTGTGCCGCGGCCTGCCCGACGCAGGCGCTCACAGTCGCTGGCGGCTTGCAGCTCGATCTCGGGCGGTGCCTGTTTTGTGCCGAGTGTGCGAGCGTCTGCCCCGAGGGCGCGATTCAGTTCACCGGCGAGTATCGCCTGGCGACTCGAACGCGGGTGGCGTTGCAGCTCGCGGGGCCGACTTTCGACTTGGCGCAGGCCCTAGGCGAAGAGCTGCGGCGGCTGTTGGGCCGTTCGCTCAAGCTGCGCCAAGTCAGCGCCGGCGGCTGCAACGCCTGCGAGGCGGAGGTGAACGTGCTCAACACGGTGGTTTTCGACCTCGGCCGCTTCGGTGTCCAGTTCGTCGCTTCGCCCCGGCATGCCGACGGGTTGCTGATCACCGGGCCGGTCACCGAAAACATGCGGCTGGCATTGCACAAGACTTACGAGGCCGTGCCCGCGCCGAAGGTCGTCATTGCCGTCGGTGCCTGCGCCATCAGCGGCGGCCCGTTTCGCGACCACCCCGAGCAGCACAACGGTGCCGAGGGCGTGTTGCCCATCGATCTCTACGTTCCCGGCTGCCCGCCGCATCCGGTGACGATTCTAGACGGCTTGTTACGGCTGCTCGGCCAGCGCTGAGCGCCCGCTGCCGGCGGCGGGTATCATGGCTCGCCCCCGCAGGCCACCGGGCAGGGCCATCAGCGGCGAACGCTATCGCCGTCTCAGATGCTGTGAAGGTCCCCGCAGACTCCAAAGGCTTCGCATTGTCACGCAGCGGCGGGAAGTGGAGCCAAGCCGACCTGACGGCCGAGACGTTCCAGAAGAGCAACGCCCCCGCGTCTGACACGGCAAGCGACAGCCGGCGGAGATGGGAGCGGAGGCGCCAGCACCGCCCGGGCCGGAACCCGCGCCCGTTTCTGTTCCCGGCGGCCGCCCTCAAAAGGTCACCGGGTTGGCCAGTGCGGCACTGTCGCCGCGATTCGCGCGCGAGTTGCTCGGGGCCGCCGCTTCCGTGTCGCTGCCCGAGAGCACGGCGCAGCCTCACGCCAGCGCCGTCGCCTGCGTTCGCGTCGTTCGTCACCCCCGGTGTGGCTCCGATGTCGCATCTCTGCGCCCGATCGCCCGGCCTTACACTTCGACCACCCAGCGCGCTTGCCATCGAACCCCCTAATCGCCCTACGATCCCCATAACACGTGGGAAGCACCGTCGGTGATCAGCGGTTCAGTTCAACGGGGCCTGCCTGCCGAAGCCGCGGCGCAGGCAGGCCTTTCCGCCATCCGGCGGCAACCACCACCCCATCTCGCGCACCGCCCCGTCGCGCCGGATGACGGAAAAACCCTTTACGTTAGGCTTGCTGCGCGCTCGCGAAACGCGTACGGGAGGGGTATGGTTGATCTGGTGCACGGATGTCCAAGCTGGACGTGGCAAAGGAGGAGATCGCCTACCTGAAGCTCTAGCTCGGTATCGTCATCGTTACGGACATCAGCCTAATGGGGTGGCTGCTTGGAAACTTCCAATCTGCTGGATGGGCGCTGATCGTCGGCGATATCGTGGCGCTCCTATGTGCTTCATGGGGCTGCTATTCGCTGCATACCCGCATCAAGTCTGCCATCGCAAAGTTGGAGGAGCTGTAGCCATGGAAATCATTGTCGCAATTGTTCTCCTGGCTGGTGTAGGCTTCATCACGTACCTGGCCCTCGACGCCGCGCGGCACGTGAAGTGATGCCGAACCCGGCGCTCGAGCCGACCGGCTTGAGCTTGAGCTTCGCGGTTTGCGCTCATCGTCCATCTGCCGGCGGGTCATCGCCAAGACGTTAGCCCGGTCTCTGACTCCGTGATAGTTTCCCGGCATGCGGTTCCAGGAGTTGCAGGCGGAGTGGGATGACGACAACATCGAACACATTGCGCGGCACGGCATCGAGCCGGACGAGGTCGAGGAGATCGTGTACGAAGACTGCTACCCTTCGTGGATTGTGCGCGGTCGCCGCCGCGGAATCCGCGAGCTTCGCTGGACCGTATTTGGACAGACGTGCGCAGGTCGCTATCTGCTCGCCGTCGTCGCGCCGTACCCGGGTCGCGGCGTGTGGCGTGCAGTGACCGCGAGAGACATGGAGCGGCAGACTCGACGGAGGTATCAGCAGTGGCGCAGAAGCTAACAACCGCACAGCGACGGACTCTTCGAGAGGAGGCCCAGGAATGGGATGAATTCACCGACGAACAGTTCGCGCGGCTCTTCGAAGAAGGGAAGCCGGTTCCGATCCGTCTGCGACGCCCACCGCCCAAGACCCTCACGGTCGCGCTCGATGCCCAGACCCTCAACCGGCTCCGGCGTCTTGCGCGACAGAAGCAAGTCAAGCCGCGACACTTGGCAGCAATCTGGATCGCGGAGCGACTCGGACACGAGCCGATTGCGACAGGCAAGCAGCGGCGAACGGGCTAACTCTTAGCGGTTTGGAGGGACCGGAGGTGGCTGGGTCAGGTCTGGATAGCGAGACAGGTTGATTCAGTGGGCTGCCGGAACTTCCGAGCCCTCGGTCGTCAGTCCAGACCCCCATCGCTATCCGCTATCAAGACCCTCCGTTGCTGCGCAGCCCGCCTGCCCGCCGTGATGGTCCACAGAGTCTGGCGGCCGCACGCGACACGTCATGATCACCCGCGGCTGTCCCGACCCACCGACTTCCTGCGTTTTCACGATCGCGCCGCGACCGTTGCGCCGTCGTGCGTCCGCGTGCGCCCCTGCGCCGCCCCGCGCGCCTCACGCCACCGCCGCCGCCGCCGTTCGCGTCGTTCGTTACCCCCGCCGTGGCTCCGGCGTCGCCTCGCTGCGCCCGATCGCCCCCGCCTTCGAGCACCCCGCGCGCTTGCACTGGAGCCCCTAATCGCCCTACAATCCCCATAACACAGGGAGCACCGTCGGTGATCAGCGGTTCAGTTCAACGGGGCCTTTCCGCCATCCGGCGGCAACCATCACACCATCTCGCGCACCGCCCCGTCGCGCCGGATGACGGAAAAACCCTTTTACGTTAGACGCCAAACAGACGCTCTCGTGAGACGCGATGGAATTGAAGAAGCTGATAGTGATCATCTTGGCGCCTCTGGTGGCCTTCGGTTGCATGACCATGCGACGAGGCCCGTCGCAGGTGATCCAGATTCGGAGTGAACCGGACGGAGCTGCGGTTACGATTGAGCCCGCCGCAGGCAAGTTCACAGGACCGGCGCACGTATCGCTACGGCGCAAATCACCATACACGGTCGTTGTGTCGCAGGCGGGCTACAAGCCTGTGTCCGTGCCCGTCGAGAGCACGATCGCGGGCGAGACGTGGTGGCGGAACCTCGTGTGGATACACCCGCTATTCTGGGGAATCGGTGTCATCGTCGATCTACCCACCGGAGCTGGATACGAACTCGCACCAGCGAGCATCACGGTCGACCTGAAGGCGGGCGCGGCAACTTCGGCGCGGTGAGCACCTCGAATTTCCGCTGTCTATGGTCGAACCGCTGTCGAAAGAGGAAGGGATTCGGGCAATCCGGGCCGGCTTCGCCCGGGTTCTACTCGATGCTACCTTCAATTGCTCAGCCCCCATCTACTGGTTCAGCATAGCGGGCGACCGGCGCGGCCCCGTACTGAACAACGGCACCATCTTCTTTGTTGACGCGGGCGCTGGACCCTTCGCCGTCACCGCTAGGCATGTGCTGGAAGGATACCGTGGAGCGATTCGCGCGGAACCGCGCACGCTGTGCGAGATCGGTGGAGTAGGCTTCGACCTGCTCGGGAACCTGATTGCGGAGGATCGCAATGCCGACATCGTTACGCTGCGGATCGATGACGACACTCTCACCAAGATCGGAAGAGTGCCTCACGTGAATCCTCGGGCATGGCCGCCAAAGCCTCCCGAAATAGGCAAGGGAGTGTTCTTCGGCGGATATCCAGGTAGGCATCGGGTTGAAACGCCTGCTGTCATCCAATGGGGCTTTGCCGGCGGCCTTGATGTCGCGGCTACCGTTCACGAGGATCATATCTGCGTCCAGTTCAGCCGTGAAGATTGGGTATCCACGGCCGACCTTCCGCCACCCGCAGTCGGCGAGCCGTGGGGCGGCGTGAGCGGCGCGCCCCTTTTCGCGGTTGTCCAGAACGGCGTAGTATCATGGCGACTTGCTGGAGTGGTGACTGAATTCGGATCGAACCTCGAGATCCTCTATGCATCATCCTTCTCTCAAGTTGGTCCCGATGGCTCCATCTCGTGCTAGTCTAGTCGGTCGAGCTTTGGCGTCTAACCCGGCGATCGAGACCGACGCGAAAAGACCGCGCGGCTCATCGCCAAGCCGTTAGCCAGACATGTGAGGAGCTTATGAGCCGTTTTCCCCTTGCTGACTCCGCCTACTACGAGATGCCCGGTGAGATGATGGCGGGGTGGCTTGCGCTGCTTCTCACCGGAGAACTCCAATACCGCACACCAGGTCTCCCGAGGGGGTCCGTGCACTTCGCACCTCCCTCAACCGAATGTGGGTCGCTGGCGAGTTTGGTGGACCACCTGAGACAGGAGCACCAGCAGGACCACTGGTACCGCGGACAGATATCGACGCAGACGTGCCTCTACGCGGGGTGGCTGGGGTCATGCCTCTACGCGGTGTGGCTGGGGTCAGGTCTGGATAGCGAGACAGGTTGATTCAGTGGGCTGCCGGAACTTCCGAGCCCTCGGTCGTCAGTCCAGACCCCCATCGCTATCCGCTATCAAGACCCTCCGTTGCTGCGCAGCCCGCCTGCCTACCGTGATGGTCCACAGAGTCTGGCGGCCGTACACGACTCGTCATGATCACCCGCGGCTGTCCCGACCCATCGACTTCCTGCGTTTTCGCGATCGCGCTGCGACCGTTGCGCCGTGGAGCGCCCGCATGCGCCCCTGCGCCGCTCCGTGCCCCTCACGCCAGCGTCGGCGCCGCCGTTCGCGTCGTTCGTTACCCCCGCCGTGGCTCCGATGTCGCCTCCCTGCGCCCGGTCGCCCCCGCCTTCGAGCACCCCGCGCGCTTGCCATCGAACCCCTAATCGCCCTACAATCCCCATAACACGTGGGGAGCACCGTCGGTGATCAGCGGTTCAATTCAACGGGGCCTGCCTGCCGAAGCCGCGGCGCAGGCAGGCCTTTCCGCCATCCGGCGGCAACCACCACACCATCTCGCGCAACGCCCCGTCGCGCCGGATGACGGGAAAACCCTTTTACGTTAGGTGGATCCTGAATCCAATGATTGATGACAGCTCGACCCGCTCATGGGATGCGGTAGCCGACGATTGGGTCACCCACGCCGATACCAACGACTATCGGAACGTCGTTCTGATGCCGCTGACACTCGAGTTGATCGGAGAGGTCACTGGGCAGCGGATCCTCGACTTGGGTTGCGGAGAGGGCGGCTACAGCCGGGAGCTTGCCAAGCGGGGTGCCATCGTCGTAGGTGTAGATGGGAGCGAGCGCCTCGTGTCAACCGCGAGACAACGGTCCGATGATCCAGAGCACCCTGTCAACTACATCTGCGCCAACGCCAGCAGGCTGGAGGGCATCGAGGCCGAGTGCTTCGACCAGGTCTTGGCGGCGATGAGTCTCATGGATGTGGAAGACTACGACGGCGCAATCGACGAAGCATGGCGGGTCCTCGTTCCTGGGGGCGCTCTTCTCATGAGCATCAGCCACCCGAGTTTCTCGGCTCCGACGGCAGAGTGGGTGAAGACGGACCGCGGTGAGCTTCGTCACTTCGTCGTGGACCGATACTTTGACCGTGTCGTGTGGGAGGACTTCGTTACGCCACGATTCCGGCGTCCGATTCTTCGTCGGCATCGGCCGCTTGAAGACTTTGCCCGCCCCTTGTTGCGACGTGGGTTCGTGTTGCGGAACCTCGTTGAGCCAACGGCAACGGCCGCACACGTTCAGCAATCCGCCCGGCTCGCCAGACTAGCGCGGATACCTTACTTCCTGTTCATGCAATGGCAGAAGCCGAGTGTGACCACCTCCGCATGCAGCCGTCGGCGCCGCAGCGATCGAGTGCGCCGCGGCTGATGCGGACCGTTGAACTAAGCCGCCCATGCCGTACTACTGTGGAGGGATGAATGTCTGATCACCCAGCCCAGGTGGCGGCTTGGCTTGCCGCCACAGCCACGTTCCTCGTAACCGCCCTGAAGGTGCTCGCCGAGCTTCGTCAAAGCCGGGAGCAGCGTCAAGCTGAGCTTCGCTGGAAGCAGGCGGAGGCCGGGAAGGCGCTGAATGATGAAATGCAGACCGACGAGCGTGCCTGGCCAGCGATGCAAATGCTCGATTCCGATCAGAGGACCTTCAACGTGGGCGAAGACGTAAGACTGACAGTCACGCAGGCGGACATACGTGCCGCACTCGATCCCGGCACGGAATCGACAGCGGTGGTCGAATTCATTCGCGATTGTTTCGATACGTGGTTCTACTTCCTCGCGATGCTCGACCATTACATCGACACCGGACTCATCCGGCCGGAGGATGTCGCATACCCAACGGAGTATTACGTCCCCCTTCTGGCCCGCCACCGGTTGCAAGTCGATAAGTACCTTGCGCATTACGGTCTCAGCAAGGTACAAGGGTATCTGCGCCGGCACCCTGAGTGGGGACAGACCGATGGAGCTGCCGCCTAACGTAAAAGGGTTTTTCCGTCATCCGGCGTGGGGGGAACGGGGTCACCCATTGGAAGGCCGTTGTCAACTGAGCAAACGAGTCCGATCGCGGCACTGCCGCCTTCTTTTCCTTTAGCTGCCATCTTCTTCCCATCCGCTGTTAGCGGAACGCTTGCCCGACACCATCGAGTGTAATGTCGGTTCCGGAGATTGTCGGACCAGTCATGCCGATGCTCAGTACCCGGCTTGGTTTGGCCGCGCAAGCGCTTATCGACCGGCTAATACGGGCACTCAGCATAGGGATTTTGCGGGGGACGCAATTTGTCATTCCCGCGAAAGCGGGAATCCACGGCCCCGGCTCGCTACGACCCGCCAGCGCTACACGATCTCGTCATAGAGGTCTCGCCAGTCCGGGTTCTGAGCTTCGATCAGCTCGATCTTCCAGACGCGGCGCCACTTCTTCAGCTGCTTCTCCCGCACGATTGCGGTCTCTGCGCAGCCGTGCGCTTCGTAGTAGACC
>JACQVA010000133.1 GCA_016210005.1 Deltaproteobacteria bacterium
CAGCTGAAGAAGTGGCGCCGCGCCTGGAAGATCGAGCTGATCGAACCCGGACTGGCGAGACCTCTATGACGAGATCGTGTAGCGCTGGCGGGTCGTAGCGAGCCCGGTGCCGTGGATTCCCGCTTTCGCGGGAATGACAAATTGCGTCCCTTTCGGCCATGGGCCTCGGCCTGACAGTACACAGTACCGTCAGACTGGTGAGGATTTGCCCGGTTGGCTGCACGTTACCCACAGATTTGTCGCACACCCAGACCCGGATTGGCCGATAGTTTGGCTTGACACGCTTGCGCCCGGAAGTCTAAAAGCGCCGAGTCAATCATTTGACCCAGGGCTGGGCCCGGGTCGAGTGAGAGTTGGTGTCCGCTACGGCGGCAAGGTGATTACCGGTGGGGGCACCGAGCATCACTGCCGCGCCGGTGGCTTGAGATGGTATCCCGGCATCCTGTGCCGGTAGCAAAAGGGGGACGCGCATGTGGCAGACGACGACCTCTGGCAGACGGTGGTGGGTATTGGGGGCACTCTTAGCGTGCGGCGTGGCACGTCACGCGAGTGCGCTCTACCTCGACGAAGAGCAAAACATCAGCTTCCGCGCCCGCATCTATAGCCAGGCGGCGATCCGGCTGGAGAACTCACAGACCGACACCATCCCTGCCGTCAAGACGGGCCAGCTGATTCAGCATCGCAACTTCTACAACCCGGAGCTTGATGCCAAGCTGACCTCGTACACCTCGTGGATGAAGGGTGGCGGCTTGGGCTTCTTGGCCCCGGACGACCTCAGCCTGCGCGTGGCCGGCTGGGGCTTCTACGACGGCGTTTACGATTACGCCAGCAGCCAGTTCGACGAGGCGCGACGGCGGGTCAACAGCACCTACCCGAATTACCTCGCCTCGTCCCGCTCCGCCTTCGTTCTGGAGGGTGCCGAATTCAACGCTGACGGGGCAACCTTCGCCGATATCTTCCCCGGGCACGAGGTGAAGAATCCGCGCGACATCTACGCCAGCCAGCGCCGCATCAACGAGCTCTATCTGAGTTACGGTAAGGGACCGTTCTTCCTGCGTGTGGGCCGCCAGGCCATCTCCTGGGGCGAATCGGATACCATCGCCTTGCTCGATCAAAACAACCCCTTCGACGTCACCCTGAGCGCGCCCGGTATCTTCCAGGACCTCGACGAGGCGCGTATCCCACTGTGGACCGTGCGCACGAGCATGAACCTCTTCGACACCCTCGGACCGCTCTCCAGCGGATTTATCGAGGGCTACTGGGTACCGGGTGATCTCGACGTCAACACCGGCACGATTCCGATCCAAACCGCCAGCCCCTTCTCGGTGCGCGGCGCGGACCCGCAGAGCCAACTCGGTCCGATCAATCAGCAGTTCGTTTTGTTCGACCACGTCCCGCGCAAGCGCATGGACAACAGCCGTTGGGGCGTGCGGGTGCAGACCGTCGTCAACCGCGAGCTCACCTTGAGCGCCTGGTACTACACGCACTTTCCCAACGCGCCGGTGCCGAAGAAGAATCCGCGGCCGAAGAAGGCACCGCTGTTCGTCGTTGAGACGGTCCACGACTTAACGGCGGTGACGGGCGTGGCCGGAACGTTCTTCCTCGAGCCGCTCGATGGCATCGTGCGGATGGAAGCGGAGTACTTCGACAACGAGCCTGCTTTCACGCCGGAGGTGAACCTGGGAATCGGCGGTCCGGATCCCTTCGGTGCCGTCGGTAGCCTGCCCAAGGCCGATTACCTGCGCTGGGAACTCGGCTTTGATCGCTTCTTCTTCTTGCGCTTCCTCAACCCCACCAATAGTTTCACGCTGGTGACGGCGATGGTCGGCTCCTGGAACCTGAGCGAGACCAAGTACCACGACTATCGCATGAACGGCCAAAACAAGCCGGGCACCTCCGGCCAAGACCCCAACGACTTCGTGCAGCAAAAGAAAGTCGAGGCCTTCGCCCAAGCGCACCTGCAAACCGATTACCTGCACGGCCGGCTGAGCCCGGGCATCACTTACATCCAGAACGCCCGCGGCACCTACGCGATCTTGCCGTCGGTCACCTATCGCTGGACCGACTGGCTGCTGTTCCGGCTCGATTTCATCGAGATCGGCGGCGACTACGCGCAGGCCGGCTTCTTCCGCGACCGGCGCCAGGTGTCGCTGCGCGCGACTTATCAGCTCAACTGAGCCGCCGGCCGCGCGCGCCAATCGGCCAGCAGATCCGCCAGCGTCTGCTGCCACGGGATGGCAACCCGCCATCCCGTGGCAGCATGTAACTTCTCCGCACTGCCGACCACTCGTGGCACTTCAACCGGCCGCAGCTTGTCGGCCGCTACGGTCACTTCAACCCGCACGCCGCTCAGTTCGATCAGTTCATCGAGAATCGCACGAATCGGGCGCCCGACCCCGGAGCAGAGGTTGTAGGCTTCCCCGCTAACCCCCTGCCGTGCAGCCAACTCGTAGCCCGCGACGATGTCGCGCACGTCGCTGAAATCGCGCACCGCTTCGAGGTTGCCGACCGTCAAGCGCGCCGGCCGCAGGCCGCGCTCGATGGCGATCAGCTGGCGGGCGAAGTCGGCGCAGACGAAATCGGGCCGTTGCCCCGGCCCGGTGTGGTTGAACGGGCGGAGGCGCACGATGTCGAGTCCGTAAGCCTGCCCCCATTGGTAAGCAACAAGGTCGGCCGCGGCCTTGCTCGCCGCGTAGGGGCTCAGCGGTCGCCAACAGCACGACTCGGTGATCGGCAACTCCGCCGGCTCGATCCGGCCGTAAGCGTCTCCCGAACCGACGACGACGACGCGGCAGCGCGGCGCCTGCTGGCGCACGCCAGCCAAGACCGCGATGGTGCCGAGCACGTTGGTGCGAACGGCCGCGGTCGGATCGTCGTGCGAGCGGGGCACGAAGGTCAGCCCGGCGAGATGAAACAGCACCGCCGGCCGCGCTGCCGCCACCGCCTGCGCGACCGCCGCGCCATCCGCGATCTCGGCGTGCAGCAGATGATCGGCCGCCAGCCCCGCGATCGGCGGCGCGGTCGCGCGCGTCAGGCCAAAGACCTCGTCGCCCTGCCGCGCCAGGTGCATGGCCAGGTGCCGGCCCGCGAAGCCGGCGGCGCCGGTAATGAGCGCACGCATGCGCCGGCCGCTACGCGTGTCCGCTGCGCAGAGCGGTGAGATCGGCATCGACCATCATTTCGATGAGCTCGACGAAGGTCACTGATGGTTTCCAGCCCAGACGGGTACGCGCTTTGGCGGCGTTGCCGACCAGCGCCTCCACCTCCGCCGGCCGGGTCAGGGCCTGGTCCACCCGGACGTAGCGGTGCCAGTCCAAGCCCAGGTGGCCGAAGGCCACCTCCACCAGTTCTTGCACGGTGTGCTGTTCGCCGGTGGCGATCACGTAATCGTCCGGCTGCGGCTGCTGCAGCATCAGCCACATGGCGCGCACGTAGTCCTTGGCGTAACCCCAGTCGCGCCGGGCATTGAGGTTGCCCAGCAGCAGCTCGGAGGCGAGCCCGAGTTTGATGCGTGCGGCGGCATCGGTCACCTTGTGGGTGACAAACTCCCGCCCGCGCCGCGGCGACTCGTGGTTGAACAACATGCCGCTGCAGGCGAACAGGCCGTAGCTCTCGCGGTAGTTGACCGTGATGTAGTGGCCGTACACCTTGGCCACGCCGTAGGGACTGCGCGGATGAAATGGGGTGGTCTCGGTTTGCGGCACCTCGCGCACTTTGCCGAACATCTCGCTCGAGGAGGCTTGATAAAAGCGGATGTTGCGGTCCACCAGCCGAATCGCCTCGAGCATGCGGGTGACGCCGATGGCGTCGAACTCGGCCGTCAACACCGGCTGCTCCCACGAGGTCGGCACAAACGACTGCGCGGCGAGGTTGTAGACCTCGTGCGGGCGCAGCCGCTGCAACAAGGTGATCAGCGAGAGCTGATCGAGCAAGTCCGCCTGCACTAGCTCGATCTGGCCACGCAAGTGCTCGACGCGGGCGAAGTTCTCGGTGCTGGCGCGGCGCACCATGCCGTAAACCTGATAGCCTTGCTCCAACAGCACCTCGGCCAGATAGGAGCCGTCCTGACCGGTGACGCCGGTGATCAACGCTCGCTTCATGGTTTGCTGCTCCCGGCCCGGCCGTAGTTGTCGTGCAGCCTGACCACATCATCGAGTTCGGGGGTCGAGGCTTCCAACACGTCGCAGCTCTCCAGTGCCACCATCCGGTGCCGCAGGCCGCTGTAAATGCGGAAGCTGTCCCCGGGGCTGAGCAGCAGGCGGCGCGGCGGCTCGTCGCCCTGCGCGACCTCGAGTTGCAAGCGGCCGGACAGCAGGTAGATGGTCTCGTCCTTCTGCCGGTGATACTGGTAGCTCAGCGCGTGACCCTGCTCGATGTGCAAGATCTTGCCGGCGTAGCGCTCGGTGTGGGCCCAGATCAGCTCATAACCCCACGGCTTGGCCACGCGGCGCGCGTGCGTGACGGCGGACTCGTTCATACGCCGATGTAGATGAGGGCGGTGGCAGTCAGCACCCAGAGTAGGAGGTTGACCAGCAGGGGCCGATCGGTGAGCAGCAGCTGCGTCGGATTGCCGCCCTCTTCGCGTTGATGCACGAGGTAGAGATAGCGGAAGATGCCGAACAGGACGAACGGAATCGTCAGGTAGAGCTTGTCGCTGCCGAGCTTGTGAATCACTTCCGGCGAGGCGGTGTAGATGGCGTAGGCCACCACCGTCGAGGCGGTGACCACCGACATCATTTGATCGAGGAAGTACGGGCTGTACTCGCGCAAGCTGGTGCGGTGCTCGGTGGCCCGCTCGTCGAGCAGCAGTAGCTCGTGGCGCCGTTTGCCGAAGCTGAGGAAGAGCGCCCCGAGAAAGGTACAAATGATCAACCAGGGTGAGACCGGAACGTGAATGACCACGCCGCCGGCGATGGCGCGGATGACGAAGCCCGCGGCGATCGCCATCACGTCCAGGATCACTACATCCTTGAGCTGGAAGGTGTAGGCCACCTGCAGGGCGAAGTAGAGCGCCACCAAGCCGGCGAAGCCGAGTCCGAGCAAGGCCGCGCCGCCGACGCCGCTCGCCACCAGCGCGGCGGCGAGCACCAGCGCCGCACCGCGGCCGACGCGACCGGCAGGCAGCGGCCGGCGCGATTTGTCGGGGTGTTGCCGGTCGCGCTCGCAGTCCCGCAGGTCGTTCATGACGTAGGCACCGCTGGCGATCAGACAGAAGACCGCAAAGGCGGCAGTAGCGCGGGCGGCGTCGTGGACCACGAACAGCCGCTTGGCGAAAATCAAGGCGGCGAAGACCACGGTGTTCTTGTGCCACTGCCACGGCCGCAGCAGCTGGATCAGGTCCAACACAGACGACGGCGGCGCGGCCGCGAGCGCGGGAGCGCCGGCCATGGGGTCGCGGGCGGATGGGCTCAGCGGCTGGTCGCGAACTGTGCTCATGAGGAGTAAAGGCGCGGCTTGCGGCTCACGCGGGCAGGCCCTGGCGCAACCGCTCGCCGTACATGCGCTCGTAGTAATCGGTGTAGGCGCCGCTCTTGATGCGCTCCCACCACGAACGTTGATCGCGATACCAGGCAATCGTCTGCCGCAAAGCCTGCCGGAATTCGTGGCGCGGCCGCCAGCCCAGTTCGCGCTCGATCTTGGCGGGATCCATGGCGTAGCGGCGATCGTGGCCGAGGCGGTCGGTGACATGGCGAATCAACGCCGGCGGCTTGCCGAGTTCGGCCAGAATCAGCTCGGTCAGCTCGCGGTTGGTGCGCTCGCAGCGGGCGCCGACGTTGTAGACTTCGCCCGGCTGCCCGTGCCGCAGCACCGCCGCGACGGCGGTGCAGTGGTCGGCGACGTGGATCCAGTCGCGCACGTTGAGCCCGTCGCCATAGAGCGGCACCGGCTGGTCATCGAGGAGGTTGGTGACGAACAGCGGAATCACTTTTTCGGGGAACTGATAGGGCCCGAAATTATTCGAGCAGCGTGTCACCATCACCGGCAGGCCGTAGGTGGTGCGAAACGACAGCGCCAGCAGATCCGCGGCCGCCTTGCTGGCGGCATAGGGGCTGCTCGGCTGCAGCGGCGACTGCTCGGTGAACACGCCGGTCGGTCCCAAGCTGCCGTAGACCTCGTCGGTCGACACCTGCACGAAGCGTTTCACCCCGGCACGGCGGGCGCAGTCGAGCAGCGCCAGCGTGCCGGCGACGTTGGTGTGCAGAAAAGCGTCAGGGTCGGCGATGCTGCGGTCGACATGCGACTCGGCGGCGAAGTTGACCACGGCCTCGATGCCTTGATCGAGCAGCGCGCCCACCAGTTGGCGATCGGCGATGTCGCCGCGCACGAAGCGGTAGCGCGGGTGGTTCTCCACTCCGGCCAGATTCTCCAGGTTGCCGGCGTAGGTGAGCAGGTCAAGGTTGATGACCTCGTCGTCACTATGCTCAGCGAGCAGCAAACGGACGAAGTTGGCGCCGATGAAACCCGCGCCGCCGGTTACCAGAATTCTCATAACGCTCTAAGCATCACAGCACTTACCCGGGTCCGTTCGTTGGCCCCGGCGCCAGAGCCGCCGGGCCGTTGCCGCCGCTATGCCGGCCGTCGTGCGGCCGGGTTAGAAAAGTGTCCCGCAGTCGCGAGTACACCAGATGGAAGGCGACCAGGTGGAGGTCCTCGACGTGTTGCACGTTGTCGCTGGGGACTTGGACGCAATGATCGACCAGTTGCTTGAGGTCCCCGCCGTGTTGGCCGGTGAAGCCGATGGTACAGGCGCCGTGGGCGCGGCCGAGGCGCACTGCCTCGAGCACGTTGGCGGAACGGCCGCTGGCGCTGACACCGATGACCACGTCACCCGGCCGGGCAAAGTTGCGCAGCTGTTCGGCGAAGACGCGCTGGTAGGCGGTGTCATTGGCCCAGGCGGTCATCAGCGCCACGTTGTCGGTGAGCGCCAACACCCGCAGTCGGCGAGCCGAGCCGCCGACGTCGCCCTTACTGAGGTCGTTAGCGAAGTGCGAGGCGGTGGCGGCGCTGCCGCCGTTGCCCATGACGAAGATGGCCTGGTCGCGCTCGCCGGCCTCGATCAGCCGCTGGATGACGGCCTCGATGGCCGCAAGCGGCATTTGCCCCGCCAGGGCCGCCGTCCGATCGAGATACGCCCGCAGGTCATCCATAGGGACGCCCGCTTTGTAGCCGCGTGGTCCATACCGGGTCAAGCGGGGGCTCACACCCCGGCACACCCCGGCCAGGCGGCCTCGGTTCCCTGTGCCTCGCCGGCTGATCCCTCTTGCGCTCGTGGTTTGATTAGTTGCGCAAAGCTCAATGACCGCTGAGATCGTCCACGGTACCGTTCTCGAGGTGCACGCGCCGCAAGGAGCGCGCCCCGGGCACCACGGGGGAATTGTCGGCGGCGGTCACGGCCAGCACGGCCGCCGGCGTCTCCCAGGCGAGGTGCCAGATATCACTACCGGCTATGTCGCGGGCCTTGGCCGCGCCGGCTTTAAGATCGAGGACATAGAGTTGATGGCGCGGGCGCGCCCCAACCAGCGCCGGCGCAGCGGCAATCGCTAGCTCTGTGCCGTCCGGGCTCAGCGCCAGGTCGCGGATGCTGGCGGCTTCGCGGACCAACTGCCGCACGGGCGCATGCGGCTCCAGCGGCACCTCCCAGAGCTGCCAGTCCCAGTCGCCGCCGATGACCAGATACAGGCGCGATTCATCCGGTGCCCAACGCAGCAGTATGCGATCGCGGTCCCAACTCAGCAGCGTGCGGTTGCCGGCGCCCTCGCCGGTGCACAGGCGCAGCTGGAACTGGTTTGCGCGGGTGACGGCGTACGCGACCCATTGCCCCGAGGGCGAGGGCACCGGCGTCTCGACGGTATGGCCGCGATGCCGGGCGATGCGGCGTGATCCGTTGGGGTCGAAACGAACGAGCTGATCACCGCGGGCGGCGAAGACTTGGCCGTTGCCGCCGGGTGCCGGGCTGGCGCCGTAACCGGCTACGGCACGGCTGCCGTCGACCGCGTTGAGCGACACGATCGCGGGCCAGTTGCCCCTGGCTTCGGAGGTGCTGGCGATGATGCGGCTACCGTCGCGCGACCAGCTCGGCGGCTCGATCACGCCGCGCTCGAATTCCCAGGTGTGCGCCAGCGCGCCGTCGGCGGCGTAGCGACTCAAGCTGGCGGGCGCGGCCGGGTGCTGCTCACCGCTGGTGACGAGCCGCTCGCCGCGGACGTTGACGGCGACGAAGCGCGGCGCCGGCTGGCGGGGCGTGCGGTTATTGAAGCGCAGCATGTCGGCCCAGACCAGCAGCGGGTCAAGGATGGCCACCGCGTTAGCACTCGGCAACGCCACCGTTTCGCCGGTCGTCACCGTGCGCCGCTCCGGCGCGGCGCCGCCGAACACCCACAGCGCAATCGGGCCGGGGACGGCGGCGGCGCCGCGGTTGAGCACGTCAACTTGGGCCGTCCCGGCCGGCTCCAGGGCGAGGTCGGCGAGCTTGTCGGAGCGCACCCAATCGGCGAAGAACTGCCCGACGTCCTGCCCGCTGCTCTCGCGCACCACGGCTTCGAGGTCACGTTCTGTGACCTGGGTGTAGCGAAAGCGCTCGATAAACTGCTGCAGCGCGCGCTGCAGTGGCGCGTCACCGAGCGCGGCCCGCAACATCATCGCCACGTACGCACCCTTGCGGTAGATGGTGTCCCGGGCGGTGGCCTCGGCTAGGGCGTTGTCGAGTACCGACATGTCGGCAACCGCCGCCTGTCGTGCCGGGTCGAAGAACTCCTCCTCGAGACGGGCCGTCAGGCCGTCATCGCCCCAGCGCGCTTCGGTGGCCAGCAGGCTGGAGAATTCCGCCAGCCCCTCGACAATCCACTCGCCGCCGGTCCCGGGTTTGAGCCATTGCTCGGCCACCGTGCCGCCCCACCAGTTGTGCGCGATCTCGTGCGCGACGGTGGCGAAGCCGTACTCGCCGCGGCGGAAGTAGCGCAGCGACAGCCCCATCAGCCCGGAGCCGTCGTTGAAGCCGCGGCGAATGCGCCGGTTGACGAACAGGGTCAGCTGCGGGAAGCCGGCGGAGCCGAAACGCGCAGCCAGCGTGCGGTTCGCCTCTGCCATATCGCGGAGCACGTGCTCGGTATCGAGCTTGACGTCATCAGCGAGGTAAAGCTGGAGCGCAACCTTCTCGCTCACCGCGGCGAAGCGGCGGTAGCGGCCGGCCACCAACGCCATGCCGCCGATCGGCCGCTGGCTGCGCCAGTGTAGGGCTTGCCGGTCGCCGCGCTGCGAGCGCGAGAGCTCGTGGCCGTTGTGGACCACGGTCAATTGTGCCGGCAGCGTCACCATCACCTCGGCCTGAAAGAAACTCTGCACGTCGCTGGGGTACCAGAAGTCGTCGACGTTGAGCAGCACGTGATCGGCGTCGAGCAACCCGGCATCAATGCCTAGGCCGGCCGCGGGCTGGCCATCGTAATCGAACTCCAACTCCACGGTTTCGTTGGCCGCCAGCGGCCGGCCTAGGTCAACCACCGTGATCATCCACAACTGGTGCACCGCCGCCGGTGTCGGACTGCCGGCAACCGCGGCGCGGCGGATGGTGAGGCCGCTGTTGAGCAGGAAGTAGAAGCGCCGGCGCTGGTCCTGAAGGCTGCGCATGGTGAGGTGTGCATGGCCCTCGAGGCGGCGCTGTTCGGGATAAACGGCGGCGGTCAGCACCAGTGCTTCCGTACGCTGGCCGGCGGCTAACTTCCCGAGTTGGGCGGTTGCCGCGCGCAATGCCTGGAGGCTGTGGCCGGAGACGGTCAGGTACGCCATCGTAGCGACAGCGGCGATGGCTAGCGCCAGCGACACCGCGGCAACGGCCAACAGCCGTCGGATGATTCGCTGCAGAAACAGGAGCGAGCGCATCTACGTCCACACCCAGAAGTTCGCAGGCGGACGATACGGGGAGCCGAGCCCGTCTGTCAACGCATCGGCGAGATTTGCCGAGACCTGCACGGTGCAGCCAGTGCGGCGCGAGGGTTGACGCCCCGGGCAAAGGCTGGCAGCGTAGGCGCCCGTTGAACACTGGGTTGCGCATAACCCCAACACAGAGAGGAGCAAACTCGTATGAAGCGAATGATCCGCTGTAGTGGCGCCGCCGTTCTGCTGGCGCTGGCCGGCTGTACCGCGACAACAACAGCCGTGGCGCCCAAACCGGAGGATGCCGACAAGGTGGTCGGCTACTTCCGCAAGAAGGTCAACCTGCCCGCGAGCGCGGCCCCGAAGGTGACCGATCTCAAGGCTTCACCCATCCCGGGCGCGGGGCAGGGGGTGATCGAGGTCGGTAACCAGAAGCAGCCTTTCCTGCTCTCCAGTGACGGCCGCTACGCCGTTTTCGGCTCGGTGGAAGATCTCACCGTCAACCCGTTCGAGGCGGTGATGAAGAAGATCTCCCTGACCGGCCGCGCGATCAAAGGACCGGAAACCGCCAAGGTCACCATCGTCGAGTATTCCGACTTCCAATGCCCCTATTGCGCGCGCGGCTACCAGACCGTCGAGAACGAGGTCCTCAAGGAGTACGGCGACAAGGTGCGGTTCGTTTACAAGCACTTTCCGCTGAACTTCCACCCCTGGGCTGAGCTGGGCGCGGTGGCGGTCGAGTGTGCGCGGCAGCAGAACGAGCCGGCCTACTGGAAGCTCTACAGCGCTTTCTTCGATCACCAGCGCGACGTCAACCCACAGAACCTGAAAGAGAAGTCGCACGAGTACATGGCGGGGACGAACATCGACAAGGCGCAGTTCGACGATTGCCTCGACAACAAGAAGACGGCCGACCTCGTCAAGGCCGACCAACAGGAAGGCACGTCGGTCGGTGTGAACGGCACACCCGCGTTCATCATCAACGGGCGACTGCTCAGCGGCGCGCAGCCGGCCGCGGCCTTCAAGGCCATCATCGATGACGAGCTGGCCTCGCAGAAGTGACCGCGGTTCTTTAGCCCTGTTGCTGCCCCGGGGGTGCGGGCGATCGTCCGCCCCGGGGCAGGGGCAGTCCTCCTCCGGCAATATGTTAGCGGTGTCCACGCCTGCGGGCGCGGGCACTTACAAATGTGATTGGGCGAGCAACAAAGCGGCAACAGCCAGGGCATGGGTGATGGCGCCCTCACTGATCAGCTGCGCCAGCTGGGTCACCGGCACCAGCTGCACGGCGATTTCTTCAGTACCGTCCCAGCGCGGCTCGGACACCGGGCGGGCGGCGCGCGCCAAGAACATGTGGCAGCGGTTGGTGTGAGTCGCGGGGTTGGGATGGATCACCCCCAACGGCAGGAGTTCGGCCGCCGCGTAACCGGTTTCCTCCAGTAGCTCGCGCGCGCCGGCGTGCCGCGGCGAAGCATCTTGTGGGTCAATGATGCCGCCGGGGATTTCCAGCGTTACCGCCGCGATCGCGTGCCGGTACTGCCGGATTAAGACCAGTTGCTGATCGGTGGTGATCGGCACGACGTTGACCCAGTCGCGCGACTCGATCACATCGAAATCATGCACCTCGCCCGTGCGCGGCGAGCGGCTGCGGTGTCGCCATAAGTTGAAGACGTGGCAGCGCACGACCTCTTCCGCGTTGAGTAGCTCCCACTCCATTTGTTCTCCTGTCGGTGCAGCTCGCGCTCACGGCCCGAGCAAGCGTTGGTACTCGATCGCCGGGCAGCGGTCCATGATCACTGTCAGCCCGGCCCGCCGCGCGCGCGCAGCGGCGGCCTCGTCGATCACGCCGAGTTGCAGCCAGAGCGCAGCCGCCCCGATCGCGATCGCGTCATCGACAATGGGGCCGACGTGTTCCGAGCGCCGAAAGACATCCACCAGATCAATCGGCCGCGGCAGCGCGCGCAAGTCGGGATAGGCCCACTGCCCGAGGATCTCGTGCGCGTTCGGGTTGACCGGCAACACCCGGTGCCCGCGCTCCAGTAGCAGCTGTGCGATGCGATAGCTGTCGCGCTTGGGATCAGGCGAGCAGCCGACAACGGCGATGGTCAACCGCCGCGATAGCAGCGCGCGAATCACATCGTCGGGAGGATTGGTGAACACGGAGGGACACACCGCGCAGCCGCCGATACACGGCAGCTCCGCGGCCCTTTGCGTAGCCTATGCCGCCGTCCAGTCTCAAAGCAAGAGACTTCACCACCGAGACACCGAGAGCGAAGAGGGACCCATGAAGACGGGCCTCGCTCTGCGATGTACTCTGTGATCTCCGGTGCCGGTGGTTGGGATTTGACTTTCCGCGCTAGTTGACGGCCTCGAACAGGGCGGCGGCACCCATGCCGCCGCCGATGCACATGGTGACAATCCCCCAGCGCTTCTTCTGCCGCTGCAGCTCCAGCAGCAGCGTGCCGGTAAGGCGGGCGCCGGTCATGCCGTACGGGTGTCCGATCGAAATCGCGCCGCCGTTGGGGTTGAGCTTGGCGGGATCGATGCCGAGACGATCGCGGCAATACACCGCCTGCGAGGCGAACGCCTCGTTCAGCTCGACGATGTCGATGTCAGCGATCTTGAGCCCGTGTTGTTTGAGCAGCTTGGGAACCGCGAACACCGGTCCGATACCCATTTCATCCGGCTCGCAGGCGGCAAACACGCAGCCGCGAAAGAACCCCAGCGGCTTGATGCCGAGCGCCTTAGCCCGCTCGGCCGACATGATCAGGTTCACCGAAGCGCCGTCGGAGAACTGCGAAGCGTTGCCGGCGGTCACGGTACCGCCCTCGGGCTTGAAGGCTGGCGGCAGCTTGGTCAGGCCTTCGAGGGTAGTGTCGGGGCGGTTACATTCGTCGCGATCGCTGGTGACTTGTTTGGTCGACTTCTCGCCGGTGGCCTTGTCGGTGACTTCCATGGTCACCGTCATTGGCACGATCTCATCCTTGAGCTTGCCCGACTTCTGCGCGGCGGCGGTGCGCTGCTGGGAGGCGAGCGCAAACTCGTCCTGGCTCTGGCGGCTGACCTTGTAGCGCTCGGCGACGATCTCGGCGGTCATGCCCATCGGCATGTAGATGTCTTTCTTGTGATCGAGTAGCCAGGGGTTGAAGAGGTTGTCCTTGTTGAACTTGCCTTGCAGCATGGTGATCGACTCGAGACCGCCGCCGATCACGGCTTCGGCGCCTTCGACTTGCACCATGTGCGCAGCCACGGCGACGGCGTACAGGCCGGAGGAGCAGAAGCGGCTCACCGTTCCACCCGGCACCGTGATCGGCAGGCCGGCGGCGACGGCGACATTGCGGCCGACGTTGAAGCCTTGCGGCCCCTCGGGAAAGCCGGTGCCGATGACCACGTCTTCGAGCTCTTGCGGATCGAGCTGCGGCACCCGCTTCATCATCTCCTTGACGCAGTGCGAGGCCATATCGTCGGGGCGGGTGAGGTTGAACGAGCCACGGAACGACTTGGCCATTCCGGTGCGGGCGGTGGCAACGACAACAGCTTCACGCATGGGCATTGATCGGTTCTCCTTCGTGATTGGTTGCGCCAGCAGGCGACCGAGTCTCGCAAGTGCGCCGCGCAGATGCAAGGGGGGAATCGGAATTGCCTGTCGCTCTAGCGCAGCACGTGGCCCAAGCGGCCCCAGCGCGGGCCGCACTGCAGGTGTGTCCAACTGGGCCAGCAATTCTTGGTGTCCCATGAGAAGTAGATGAACATGGCGCGGCCTTTGATCTCTTCGACGTCGGCGAAACCCCAGTAGCGGCTGTCGTAGCTCTGATCGCGGTTGTCCCCGAGCACGAAGAACTTGCCCGCCGGCACCACCGCCGGGCCATAGCGGTCACGCGGCGCGTCCTTGTGGTGGCGATCGGAGAACTGCGCGTAAGTGTCGGCGGCGGCTTGGCCGTTGACCAACAAGCGCTTGTCGCGAATCTCGACCGTGTCGCCGGCGATCGCCACCACCCGCTTGATCAGATCCTGCCCGTCAACCGGGGAGACGAACACCACGATTTCGCCGCGTTGCACGCTGCCGGTGTTGAAGAGCTTGGTCCCCAGCAGCGGCACCCGCACCGCGTAGGCCAGCTTGTTGACGAACAGCTGGTCGCCGATCTGGATGGTCGGCAGCATCGAGCCGGAGGGTACCCAGAAGGCTTCGACCACCGACGAGCGCACCAGCAAGGCCACCACCAGCGCCAACGCGATCGATTCGATGTTCTGCCGCAGGTGCGACTTTGGCGGGCGCATCGCCCCGCTCGCCATTTCTGGGGGCATACTCATGGCGCCCATGATTCCGGCCGGCGCCTCTGGGGTCAAGCGGTGGCTAACGCATGAGCTCGAGAAAACCGCTGAGCATGCGATGGGTCAGTCCCCAGATGGTGTAGCCCTGATAGACGAAGGCGGGAAATTGCTGCCCGCTGCCGCCGTCGCCGTAGGTGTATGTGCCGGCGGCCTCGGCGCGGGTCAGGTGCGCCAGCGGCATCCAGACGGTGGCGCGCACTTCCCGCTGATCGGGCGCGGGCTCGACCTCACTGGCCAGCGCATACACGTAGGGTCGGATGATCAAGCCCAACGGCCGGCTGTGGGCGATGGCTTGCAGATCATCGAGATGGCCGATGAGGTGGCCGGTGCGAGTCAAGTCGATGCCGACTTCTTCGTGGGTCTCGCGGGTGGCGGTGCGGATGAGATCGGCATCCTCAGGGTCGTGGCGCCCGCCCGGAAACGCCATATGCCCCGACCACGGGTCGTGGGGCCGCTCGCTGCGCTGAATCAGCAACACCTCGCAGCCGTGGCCGCGCTCGCGCAGGATCATGGCCACCGCTGCCCGCTGGTAGCCGTTGTGCTCGACCTTGGCCGGCTGGTAGCGCTGCAGCCGCGCGCGCACGGTGGTGAGATCCATGCCGACAGAGTGCCCGCCGCGCGGCGCCGCTGCAAGCACCACCGGCCCCGGCGGCGGTGGAGCCTGGCGGAGGACTCTGGTATGCACTGGCGGCGATGGACGCGACTGCCGCAAAACCCCAAGCCAAGAAAGCCGCCGACATACTGGTGCTGCGCTGCCTCAATTCCGATTGCCGCGGCCTGCTCGCTTACGAAGTCGACGACCACAACGTGCTCTACGTCGACCTGGCTTGGAGCGCGAACCAGGACGGGGAGCTGCGCTACTTCCCTTGCCCGAAATGCGGCGGCCGCAACGTCGTCGAGCCGTTCACCGACGCCAAAGGCAAGACCGGCCACCGGGTGACGCGCTTCGCCCCGGCGCCGTAACGGCCGGCGCCAGTAACTCGTAACTCACGATTGCTGGCGCGCCGAAGCCTTACTCCTTACTCCCGCGCCGTGCTGCAACCGCGTGCGTTGCTATATCGTGAAAGCTGCGCAACTGGCATTGTCGGAACTCCAGTGGCATCTCGCGCCTGAGCCGAGCGGGCGTCGTCGGAGAGCAGACACTAGGAGAGCGAGGCATGACTTATAGCGATTACAACGGCTTGAAGGTTGCCCTCGATCGCGGCGTGGCTTTCGTCACCATCGACCATCCGCCGATCAACTTGCTCGATCTGACGCTGATCGCCGATCTCGATCGCGCCGGCCGCGAGCTGGCAGCCGATTCCTCGGTCAAGGTCGTGGTGCTGCAAAGCGCCAATTCCGACTTCTTCATCGCTCACGCCGACCTGAACCTGATCCGGCAGTTGCCGGCCGAGGTGCCGCCGCGGCCGGAGAAACTCGGCGTGTTTCACGCCCTGGTGGACCGCTTTCGCACCATGCCCAAGGCCACCATCGCCAAGATCGAAGGTCGTTGCCGCGGCGGCGGCAGCGAGTTGGTGCTCTCCTGCGACATGCGTTTCGCCGCCCTCGGTAGAGCGGTGCTCGGCCAACCCGAAGTCGGCGTCGGCATCATTCCCGGCGGCAGCGGCTGTGTGCGGTTGCCGCGACTACTAGGGCGCGGGCGCGCGCTCGAGATCATCCTCGGCTGCGGCGATTTCCCGGCCGACGTCGCCGAGCGCTACGGCTACGTCAACCGTACGCTGCCGCCCGAGGATATTACCGGCTTCGTCAACACGCTGGCCTACCGCATTGCGACTTTCCCCACCGCAGCCATCGCCCTAGCTAAGGAGGCGGTTGCCATCGCCGACGCCGGCATCGAGGACGCGCTCGCCCGCGAGGAGCAGATCTTCTTCCGTTCGGCACAAACCGCCGAGGCCCGCCGCCGCATGGCTGCGGCGATGGCGAACGGCATGCAAACACCGGCCATGGAGAAGCTTTGCTTCGACGACGTCTGGAGCGCGCTCGCCGAGTCGTAACGCCAGGCTATGCTGCTACCGCCAACTTGGGGCGTGGCCCGGGCGTTTTGAGGAAGGATGACGATGAGTCGCAGAGTAGCTGGGTGTGATCTGGGCAAGGCTTCGGCCAGCTTCGTAGTCGCGCGCATCGATGACGGCGGCGGCCTGGTCGTCGAGAACCTCCAGTGCTCAGCGCATCACGGCAAGCCGCTCGATCGCTTCGAGCAGTGGTACCGGGAACAACAGGTGGCGGACTGCGCAGTGCTGGCAGCGACCGGTGTGTACGCCGCTGAGCTAGGTGCTCCGGTGCACGTTCTCCCGGAGGACTCGTGCCAGGAAGCCGCGCTGGAGATGGATCGGACCCTCGAGGACTCGCTCAACCTCGTCAGCGTCGGCGCCCGCGGCTACGGAGTCCTCAGCCGTAGGCCGTCCGGCCCGTCGAGTAACGGCGGCGGGGCGGTGCGGCTCTACCAGTATCTCGAAAACGACAAGTGCTCCTCGGGTGCGGGAGAGAACATTCAGCGGATGGCCAGCCGCTTCGGACTCACGATCGAGGAGGCCGACGAACTGGCGCTGGCGGCGCAGGCGGCCACGCCGATCACCGCCCGTTGCTCCGTGTTCGCCAAGAGCGAGATGACGCACTTCGCCAATCAGGGACAGCCGAAAGGGGAGCTCTTCAAGGGCTACTTCGCTTCGCTGGCCCGCAACGTGCGGGCGCTGCTGGCGCGCAATCAGGTGGACGGGCCGGTCTACTTGGTCGGCGGTCCTTCCCGCATCCGATCCTTCAAGCAGTCGCTCGAAGAATTGTTGGGCGGCAAGGTCCGCATTCCGCCGCACTCGCTGTCATTCGAAGCGCTCGGCGCCGCGGCGATCGCGGCCGAGCAGGTCGCCAACGGCGACGCGCGCCGCCTGCCCCCAAACCCCCGCGAGGTGGTCGAGTCGAGAAAGAAACGCTTTGCCGTCCTCGAGCCCGCCGGCCGGTGGAAACACCGGGTGACAATCATGCCGGAACCTCCGGCCGATCCGGAAGCGGCCCGCCGGCCAAGCATTCTGGGACTCGACCTGGGCTCGACCGGAGCCAAGGCGGTGCTGACCTCGGTGGCGACGGGACAGCCGGTCCTCGACGTCTACGACCGCACGCGCGGCAACCCGGTGGACGCGGCCCGCCGGCTCGTCGAGGCCATACTGGAACAAAGCGTTCCCGACGTGCGCGCCATCGGCGTCACCGGCTCGGGCCGCGAAGCAGTGGCCACGCTGCTGCGGGCGGTTTTTCCCGACACCGACCGCATCGTCGTTCTCAACGAGATCATCGCGCACGCCACCGCGGCGAACCGCTGCGACGGCGATACCGGCGGCGACCTCTCGGTGATCGAGATCGGCGGCCAGGATGCCAAGTACATCCGCCTTCAGGGCGGCCGGATCATCGAGAGCGACATGAACAAGGCGTGCAGTGCCGGCACCGGGTCGTTCATCGAGGAGCAGGCCGCCTTTTACGGCGTCAACGACATCGGCGAATTCATCCGGCTCGCAACCGGCGCCGCGCGGCCGCCCGACCTTGGTCTGATGTGCACCGTCTACGTCGCCGACGCGGCTTCAGAAGCGTTGAAAGACGGCTTCGAGCTCGCCGATGTATTCGCCGGCTTTCAGTACTCGATCGTCAACAATTACCTCGCGCGCGTCATGGGTCAGCGAACGCTGGGCAAGAAGATCTTCTTCCAGGGCAAGCCGGCCGCCAACCCCGCGCTAGCGTGGACGCTCGCCGCCGTCACCGATCGTGACATCGTGGTGCCGCCGAACCCCGGGGCCATGGGGGCGTGGGGTATCGGTCTGTGTGTTGCCGACCGGATCGCTGCGGACACGCTTCGCGCGGCAGCGGCCCTGTCGCTGGAAGCCGTCCTGCGCGCCGAGATCACCGCCCGCTCGACCTTCCGCTGCAATGACTCGAAGTGCCAGACCTTGTGCCCGATCGAGCGCACCACCATCGCGGTGGCCGGTGACGCCCGGGTCGCGATCTCCGGCGGTGCCTGCCCGAAGTTCGAGATCTCGACCCAGACGCAGCCTAAGCTGGAGAAGGAAGCGCCCAACCCCTTCGAGCAACGCGCGGCGCTGATCGCCAGCTTCGTGCAAACAATCCCCGGCCGGGTGCTGGCAATTCCGCAGACCGGAGCCACCTACGGACACATTCCTTGGCTGGCGACGCTCGCTAACCGGCTCGGGTTTTCCGTCAGGCTACTGCGGTCCGACAGCGGTGCGCTCGCGCGCGGCGAGCAGTTGTGCCACAGCTTCGATTCTTGCGGGCCGGTGAAGATCGCCCACGCCGTCTGTGATACGGACGCCGAGTTGCTGTTCTTTCCGAAGATCATGGACGTCGCCGAGCCCGACGGCCCCGGCGGGCAAAGCTGCGTCACCGAGCAGGCCATGCCCGAAATCATCCAGCAGTCACTGCAAGCGCGGAAGCGCAACGTCACCGTGGTCCGACCGCGGCTCTCGTTCGCGCGCGGGTTGCGTGCTGCGGAGCTGCTCGACAGCATACGGAGCGTGGCCGGCGCGCTGGGGATCGACCCTGCCGGCGTCCCTCGTGCGGTCGAAGAAGCGGCGCGGGCACAGGAGCGGTATCAAAGCGCGCTGCTGCAAATCGGGCAGCAGGCCATCGACTACGCGCGCGCCAACGCGGTTCCGATGGTACTGCTCTGCGGCCAGTTGCACGTCATTCACGACCCCGCGGTCAACGCCACGATTCCTTTGCTGTTAAGGCAAAACGGCGCGCTGGCGCTCCCCATCGATTGCTTCCCCATCGATCCCGCCACCCCAGCCATGAAGAAGGTCTATTGGGGCGACCCCAACCGGCTGATGCGAGCTGCGGCCAGCGCGCGCGCGGCCGGAGACGTCTTTCCGCTGCTGCTGTGCTCCTTCGGGTGTGGGCCGGGTTCGTTCGTCGAGCAAGCTTTTCAAGGTTTGCTCGCAGGCTACCCGCACACGATTCTGGAGAGCGACGGCCACGGGGGAACCGCCGGTTTCGTCACCCGCATTCAAGCCTTTCTGCAGTCGGTGCGGCAGTTCATCGCGCGGAGCGGCTCCGGCGCGCTGCCCGACAACCGCAAGCTGCTCTCGTACCTGGACCGGGCTCCGCGCCGGAGCCGGTACATGGATCGCAACGTGCGCTACGTCTTCTTGAGCGCGGTGGAGTACTTCGGCGCCGCGTTCGCCGCCGTCTACCGCGGCTTCGGCTACGACGCGGTGGCGGCGCCGCCGCTCTCCTACGACAACTTCGCCTGCGGCCGGCGCGACTGCTCGGGCAAGGAGTGCCTTTCCTACCAGCTGGTCTGGGGGGCGTTCCGCGAGTACCTGGAGAAGAACCCGCCGGAGAAGGAAACGCGGCTGATGCAAATCACCGGGCAGATGTGCCGCGCCGGCGTGTTCGACGTCAAAGACAGGCTTTCCGTGGAAAGAATGGGGCTCGACGAGCGCGTCTCCGTGACCGGGCTGCGCGTTGGCGGTGGTCCGGCGATGACGGCGATCCTGTGGGCCGGGCTGGCAGCGCTGGACATCCTCAGGCAGCTCCAGGTCTACCATCTCGCCGTCGAGACCAAGCCCGGGCAAGCCGACGACATCTATCGCGCCGGCTGCGATGAGGTGTTGCGAATCATCGAACAGCGCGTGCGCAACGGGCGGGCAAGCGCTGCGGACCTGATCGGCAAGTGGCGCGCCGTCACCGCCGCGCTGGAACGAACCGCACGCGAGTACGGCGGGCTCGAACCGGCGCGTCCAGCGGGCGATCGCTGGCGGACGGTCTTCGTCTCCGGCGACATCCTGACCAAGGCGAACGACTTCGCCAACGGCGGCATCTATCGCCGGATGAGCGAGAAGGGCGTGCGCGCGGTGGTTGAGCCGATGTGCGACTTCCTGGAATACCTCGCGCGCGTGCAGCCGCACCTGTTGTTCGGCCGCAGCGCCGACCGGCGGCAAATTCTGATCTACAAGACACTCATGGTGACCATCCGCCGGCGCCTGTACACACTGGCCCGCAGACAGCATCCCTGGCTGCCGGCGCCGGATGTGAAGGCGAGTTTGCGGCGCACCGAGCCGATCCTGGACACCGCCACCGTCGGCGGCGCCGCCCTCGCCGTTGGCAGCGTGTTGCGTCACTGGAAGACTGCGCGCTACGACGGCGTCGTCATGACCAGCTGTTGGGGTTGTGACAATGCCTTGGTCGAGGAGAGTCTGCTCCGCCATCGTAAAGAAATCCCCTTCTACTTCTACTACGACGACGGCACGCCGCTCGACGAACGGCGCGTCAACAGCTTCGCCTTCCGGCTGCGCCGCCAGCCAGTGCGGCAGCTTTGACCGCCCGCCCGGGGGTGCGCGCTCACGGGCGGGGCGTGAGGAAGCGGCGAAACCAGTCGAGGGCGAGATTGATCGCGGTGGTGCGGTGCGGCAGGTCGTAAATCTCGTAGTGGCCGATGTCGAGGATCTCCAAGCACTTCAGCTCGGCGGCCGCGCGGTACAGGCACTCCAGCTCGCTGATCGGTACCGCGGTGTCGTAGCGGGCGCCGATCAGCAGCAGCGGCCGCGGTGCGACGCGGTGCACAACCTGCTCGGGCTCGTACTCCATGATCCGTTCCACCGCTTCGAGCGGTAGCTGCGTGGCCAGCTGCGGCAGTGCCGCGAGCCCCTGGGCGAACGCCGCCACCGACTGCTCATCGTTGAGGATCGTCCCGGGATCGATGAGCTGCGAGACCCCGGTGCTGACCCGCTGTACCGCGTCTTGCGCCAGCATGACGCGCAGCAGCTCGCGCTGCTCGGGGGTACTGCTCAGCCGCATCCGGCGCGGGATGCTGCCGAAGCCGACCTGGCCGACGACACACCACGGCCGGGGATCGATGCCCGCTGCTTGCACCACGTTGGCGCAGCCGAAGCTGGTGCCCCACAGGCCGATGCGCTCGGCATCGACACCGGGCTGAGCGCCGAGAAAGGTGACGGCGTTGCGAATGTCCTCGACTTGTTCGAGCGGCACCAGGCGCCCGCGCGCACCCTCGCTTTGTCCGAAACCTCGGTAGTCGAACGTCAGCACCACGAAGCCGGCGGCGCAAAACGCTTCCGCAAACGGCGGCAGCAACCACTCTTTGATGCCGGTGAACCCGTGACACATGACGACGCCGGGACGCGGCCGCTCGCTGCCGCCGGCGTCGGGCCGCCACACCAGCGCAGCACACTTGCTGCCGCAACTGAAGAAGTGAACCGGTACAGTCTCCATGCGTGTCACCCTACCCGACCGCAACTAGAAAGCAAAAACCACGGCACGTCGCGCTACACCACACCGCCGGCACGCAGCTGCGCGATTTCTGCCGTGCCGAATCCGAGTGAGCCGAGCACGCTGTCAGTGTGCTCACCGAAACCCGGGGGCGGGGTGCGAATAGCGCCGGGGGTGTCGGAAAGCTTGAGCGGGATCCCCGGCGCCAGACTGCGGCCGGCCGCCGTCTCCAACTCCACCACCATCTGGCGATGCCGCAGCTGCGGATTGGCGAGAGCCTCATCCAAGTGGTTGACCGGGCCTAAGCAGATGGCTTGATCACCCAGCTCATGCAGCCACTCGGCCAGAGTCCGGCGGCGGAAGGCGGCGCGCAAGAAGGCGAACATCTCGTCGCGCTTCTCGCCGCCGGCCCATTGAGATGCAATGAAGTCCTCACGGCCGAAGTGGCGGCACAGCGTCGCCCAGAAGTGGGGCTCGAAGGCACCGACTGTCAGGTAGCGGTCGTCACTCGTCTGGTAGATCGCGTAACAGGGGTAGTGCCCGGTGAGTTGCTCGCGGCCGCGCTGCGGCAGTTGCCCCGAAAGCTGGTACAAGAGCAGGTGATAGACGTTCCAGGCAAAGGCGCCGTCGAGCATGGCGACGTCGACGAACTGGCCGCGGCCGGTTTGCGCCCGCGCGATCACCGCGCTGAGAATGCCGGCCACGGCCAGCAACGAGCCGGCACCGATGTCGGCGATCTGCACACCCGCCAGCACGGGTGGAGCACCGGCCGCGCCGATGTACTCGAGTACGCCGGCGTAGCCCAAGTAGTTCAGGTCGTGCCCGACCTTGTCGCGGTAAGGGCCATCCTGGCCGTAGCCCGTGATCGCGCAGTAGATCAGTCGCTCATTGATGGCGCTGAGCCTAGCGTAGTCGATGCCGAGCCGCTGGCTCACACCGGGCCGGAAGCCCTCTAGGACCTGATCCTGCCCGAGAAGTGTTCGCTGGACACGGTGACGTGAGATGTTAGGGTCCTTCAGCAAGCTTGGCAAAGACTTTGAAGAACTCGGCGATGTCGTCCATGCGTGGCAGCCCGATCCAGAGAGCCTTGGTGCCTG
>JACQVA010000134.1 GCA_016210005.1 Deltaproteobacteria bacterium
CCTTGCCCGAAAAGCGGCCAAAGGTCAAGCGAGAAATTGCAAAGTCCTTCGCTCTGCCGAAAACTGCCACAAGCTCAGTGGCTTGCGTCGTTACCGAACAACCAGTCCTATTTGCTCAAACGTAAGCGAATGCCATTGCCCGTGGGGCACCCCCGCAAGAAGCCATGAGAAGCTGATTCGTCAGGGTTCCTGGAGCAGACGACCGGAGACCATGCCCCTCATCTCTGCGCGTTACGCCAAGCCGAGATCAGGCGATTGAGAAGCTCATCCGGCGTCATCCCTGTTCGGCCGCACCTGCGTGAAGTACCCTTTCATCGTTCTCGCTCCCCGGCGCGGTGATAAGAGACGACGCGATTCCGAGCCTGCTCCATCCGCAGGCTCAGGCGACTTTCCTCACGATCGGCGACGCGGACTTCTGGCGCAAGGTCGATATGGCGCTGCGGCTTATCAACCTCGGTGGTGGACCGCGGCCGGAGAACCCGTGAGGTTGACTTTATATTCGTCGGCTCATTATAAACTCCGCCGTATGTTTGGTCGCTGGGTAGCGCCGCGCTGGCAGAAGAAGTTCGGCGCCCCGTACGTGCATCTCGTCTTTGGTGCGCGGCAGACCGGCAAGTCCACGCTGTTGCGGGCGCTGTTGCCGGATGCGGCCGTCTGGCTCGACTTCTCCCGCCCCGCCGAGCGGGCGGAGTACTTGCGCAATCCCGATCGTCTCGTGCAGCAGTGCCGCGCGCTGCCGCGCTCGGCGCGGCGGGCGACGGTGGTGGTCGACGAAGCGCAGAACGTACCGGCGATCTTCGATGCCGTGCAGCATCTCTATGATTCGGACCAGCGTCGCTGGCGCTTCGTGTTATGCGGCAGCTCCGCCCGCAAGCTGCGAGTGACTGGCGCCAATCTGCTGCCGGGCCGCAGTTTCTTGCACCATCTGTATCCCCTCCTGCTGGTGGAACGGCCGCCGGCAAGGGCGCCGGAGGCACGGCCGCAGCCACCGGGCCCCTTACCGATGCCGGCGCCCGGTCCGGTACGTGAGCCGTGGTTTGCGGAGGCGGAGTTGTTCGAGCGGTTGCTCTTCGGCGAGCTCCCCGTCGTGGCGACCGCCGCGCGCTCCCAGCGTGCCGAGCTCCTCCGTGCCTACACGGTGGTCTATCTGGAAGAGGAACTCCGCCGTGAGGCGCTGGTGAAGAACTGGCCGGCGTTCGCCCGGTTTCTGCAACTGGCCGCGGCCGAGGCTGGTCAGATGATCAACTACGCCGGCGTCTCTCGTGAGGCCGGGGTGAGTCTGCCGACCGTGAAGAGCTACTATCAGTTGCTGGAAGACATGTTTCTCGGGTTTCGGGTGACGGCGTTCTCGGGCAGCCCGCGCAAGAGCCTGTTGTCGACGGAGCGCTTCTATTTCTTCGACGTCGGGGTGCGCAACGCGGCTGCTGAGCTGCCGCTGGAGACCGCGGCGGTGCAGGCCAACCCCGGTCCCGTGTTCGAGCAATGGGTGGGGATCGAGTTGTGGAAACGCCTGCGGTATCTCGGCTCGGGCAAGCTCCATTACTTGCGCACCAAGGCCGGCGCGGAGGTGGATTTCATCATTGCCCACCGGGGCCGCCTCACCCCCGTCGAGGTCAAATGGACGGAGCACCCGGCGCTGGCGGACGCGCGGCATCTGCTGGCGTTCTTGCGTGAACACCCGCGCCACGCCCGGCACGGCTATCTGATCTGTCGCTGTCGCACTCCGCTGGCGCTGAGCAGCCGCGTGACCGCGCTGCCATGGTCGTGCGTGTGAGACCAAGTCGGGCCGAGCTGTCAGCGCTGAGCGATCCTTCAGCTTGAAGTCCCCCGATTGACATCGGTGAGCGTGCGGGTCAACGCCGGTTCGGGGAGATGTCGGTGACGAATCGTCCGGGCACGAGCAGCTGCTGCTCGCAGGCCCAGCCAAAGGCTGGTTCAAGCCGGCGAAGCGTAAGGAAACGACCGACGACATCCGGGGTCCAAGACTCGGATGACTTATCTGGTTGATGCCAACGTGCTCAGCGAGCCGACTAAGCTCGCGCCGAGCCCCAAGGTGGACTGGCTGAGCAGCAACGAAGGCAACTTCGTGGTGGACTCTGTCGTCTTGGGCGAGTTGTGCATCGGGGCGCTCTTGCTGCCCGCCGGACGCAAGCGCACGCAACTCCAGCAGTGGCTGGACGCCGTCGTGCAGGCGATCGGGTGTCTCCCGTGGGACGCTGCCGTGAGCCGGCGTTGGGCGAAACCAGGCGCGGCCGCAACAGTAGAGCGCACTCAGCGGACTTCTTCGGGGGCCGATCTCACAGGTCCTCCGTCCCATATCCCCACGCGCGCAGGATCGCCGCCTCGTCGGCCGCGCTCATTGCCTTCTTGAACTTCGCGCCGGAACGGCCTTTCACGCGACGCTCGCAGTCGGCCCAGCTCGCGTGACGCATAGCTTTGCCGTCGACGACGCTCAGATACGAGTGCGCCGCAACCTTGCCGGTGCTGCTCGTTGCCGCGCCGGCTGCGCGCCGAGGCACGCCGGTGTCTTCGGGAACATCAAAGATCGGCAGCGGGTAGCGCAGCAGTGGGCCGTGGTAGAGATCGACGTGGCGTTTGCGGGCGTAGGCGTTGGCGATCTCGTCGACCCGCTCGTTGCCCGGGATGCCGAAGTGGCCGCGGACGTAGTGCCACGTGATGCCGCCTTTGCCGCGCGCGGCGACCAGGCTCGCTAACGCCTCCCACAGCTCGCGGTTGAGTACATCGTTGCCCTCGGCCGTCTTCCAGCCGCGCTTGCGCCACGCCCGGATCCACTCGCGGATACCGTTGATGAGGTACGTGGAGTCGGTGTGGATCGCCAGCGCGCCCGGCGTGCGGCGCAGGCGCCGCAGCGCGGCGATGGCCGCGGTCAGTTCCATCTGATTGTTCGTCGTGTTCGCAGCGCCACCTCCGAGCTCGGTGACCTGGCCGCTGGGGGTGGCGATGACCACCCCCCAACCGCCGGGCCCGGGATTGCCCTTGGCGGCGCCGTCGGTGAACACCACGATCGGTTGCTCGCTCATGCTTCGGTCTCCACCGCGTGCCTGTTGCCCGGTTTGCGCGGCGAGCGCAACTCGCCGCCGGCGCTCGGCCGGTTGCGTCGCCGGCGCGCCACCGCCACAATGACGCGCGATCGTATCTTTCGGTGAACGATGCTGCGGATTCCCGGTCATCACCTTGGCGACTCTTGGTACTACGTCGACGGCGAGCAGGTGCACTGCTTCTTCCTCATCTGCCCCGACACGACGACGCGGCACATGGCCTGGGACATCGCTCGCGCTTCGAGCTTCGACCTGACCAACTGGGTCTACCACGGCATCGTTCTGAGCCGCGGATCGGCGGAGGCCTGGGACGGGATTTGCCTGGCTACCGGTTCCGTCTTGAATCGCGGCGGTTGCTTCTGGATGGCGTACACCGGCAACTGGTTCGGGCCGCAGCCGGCTGTCGGCCTCGCCGTATCGCACAACCTGCACGACTGGCAAAAGGCCGCGGGCAATCCGATCACCACGATAGATGAGCACTACTACGCCGCGACCAGCCGCGGCCGACGCCCGTTGCCCCACTGGCGCGACCCGTTTCTCTTCGAGGCCGACGGCTTCGTGTATCAGCTCGTCTGCGCCACGGCAAAGGGCAATGACAGCCCGGCCGGAACCGTCGGGGTGGCGCGCAGCCGCGACATGACAACCTGGGATGTGCTGCCGCCGCTCGACGTCGAGCTGTTCGCCGAGGAGCTGGAGTGCCCGCAAGTCGTTGCCGGCTCCGGGCGCTACTACCTCATCTTCTCCACACTTGGTGACTTGCTGCTGTCCAACACGCCAGCGAGAGCGAACCAGCAGGGCGGCAACATGTACGCGATGATTGGCGACACTCCCCTCGGACCATTTCGCGTCGCCAGCCCGGAGCCGGTGCTGCCCGCAGACATGCCCGACCGTCCTTACGCCGGCCGCATTGTCGATCTCGAGGGCAAGCCGTATCTCCTCGGAACCGTCTGGAGCGACGCCGGCGATCGCATCTCCGACCCCATTCCGATCGAACTGACCCCGACAGGGGTCAGGGCTTGCGTTTAGCGCTGGCCCGAGCAGGGCGCGGCAGGCGGGGTCGGGTCGGCACTATTGCAGCTTGGGCGCCTCGCCGGGCTGGACCAGTTCCGCACGAGGGGCATCGGCCGTTTCCGACCTGGGCGGCATCCCAATTGATTACCGGCAGCTCGCCTTCGAGAGCGGGGAGTTTGCGTGGAACAGCGCAACGGCCTAGGTGGGCGCGGCGGCCGTGCCGGAGTTTCTCAGCGTGTTGCCGCGCGCCAGCAGGTGGGCCGCCAGTCGTTTAGCCAGTCCGATGATGGTGAGCACGGTGGGCCGGTCGAGCGCCTCCGGGAAGGTGCTGGCATCACAGACGTAGAGGTTCTCGACCTTGGTCTGCAAGTGCTCGTCGAGCAGTTCGCCGATGCGCACGGTGGCGCTGGGGTGGGTACCGCGCAGCGGGGTGATGAAGATGGAGTCGGGGTCGGCGCCCGCGCGCGCCAGAATCCGGTGCGCCACGATGGCGCCGTGGTTCAGCCGGAACTGATCGCGCTCCGTCATCGGCTTGGAGATATCGCCGTCGAGCGTGACGCCGCCGGAAACTTCGTCCTTGATCTTGATCATCACGCCCAGTGCGCGGCTCCACGCCGGCCACTTGAAGAGGTGGCGCGGACTCTTGAGCACCGCCATCATCGGGAACAACAGCCACGGATCGATCAAGGTGCTGAGCATGTAGCCGACCTCGTCGTTGGTGTACCCCCACGTCATCGGCGGCTCCTCGCCGATGCCCTGGTCTTGCGACAAGCCGCAGACCATCACCGTGGTGTCCATCGCCAGGCCGCGCCCGGCCTCGAAGAAGCCGGCGCGCTGCAAGATTAGCGGCGTGCCGATGCCGCCGGCGGCGAGCACCACCACCTCGGCTGCAACCTCGAACGGCTGGCCGGCCAACTTCCCGCGCACCCCGCCGACCTGGCCGCCTTCGATGATCAGATCGTCCACGCGCGCTTCGGTCATCAGCTCGCAGCCGGCCGCCACCGCTTGATCGACCCACTCCGCCGCGTTCCACTTAGCGCCGCAGCGGCAGCCCAGCATGCACTTCGCCCCGCAACTGAAATGTGAGCTGCGCGCCGGGCGAATGAACTTCATCAGCGGCTCCCACTGATACCCGAGCGCGAGCGCCGCCTCGGCAATCCGGGTCGAGGCCTTGCCGCGCTCGGCCGGCGCTAGGGGCGCGATCCCGATTTCGGCAATGGTCTCGTCGATGTACGCATCCAAATCGATGCCGTAGCGCTCCTTCACCCATGCCGGCGGCCGAGCCGCCGAACCGCAGTACATGCTGGTGGCGCCGCCCAGCATCAATGGCCGGATGACGTTCAACCCTTCTTTGGTGAACAGCAAGGTGTGGCGATCGGCGTAGGTAAGCGCGCCAACATAAGTGCCGTAGTATGCTTTGCGGCGGTAATCCTGCCCGCGTTCGAGCAGAATGACCTTCTTGCCGGCGCGCGCCAGCTGGCGCGCGGCGGTGGCCCCACCCGGCCCGGAACCGACCACGACCACTTCAGTTTGTTTCTTGACTTGCTCGGTTTTCATGTTGGCTCCCTTGCCCGCCGCGGCAGGACTAAGCGCCTCACTCTAGCTCCCCGGCTGGGGCGCTGGAACGTCACCGGATGACCAAAGACAGCAATCCTGGTGACGGCTGCGCCCCGGGCGCGGGGTTATGCCTCGGCTGCTTCCAGCAGCTCCACCACCCGCGCCGAGTACACACCGGCACTCGGCGCCGCCACGCCCGAGCCGATCGATCCAACGAAGGCTTGCGCTGCCAGCGCCAACGGCTCCTCGTTACCGCCCGGGACGACCTCCGCCGGCTCGAAGCGCGGGATGGGCACGACGTTGTCCAGCACTGTGGCGGGGTCGGTGACGGTGTAATCGAAGAAGGTGAGTTTGCGCTGGCCGAAGCGGCCCTCGAACTGCAGCATGCCTTGCGAACCCACCACCACCACGCTGGCGGCTTTCACGGGCGAGAGCCAGCTGAGGTAAACGTGCGCCGATACGCCGTCGCTCAGACGTACCGTGGCCACGGCCATATCGGCTAGATTGGGTTGAAGATAGGTGAACTGCTCGACGCGGATCGAGTCCACCTCCGCCGGCGCCAGGTAGCGCAGGATGGCAAGATCGTGGGGCGCCGAGTTCCACCACACGTTGGAGTCGCGCCGAATCCGGCCCATGCCCAGCCGCTCAAACGACAAGTGATAAAGGCGGCCCAAGCGGCCGCTGTCGATCCATTGCTTGGCCGTTTGTACCAGCGGGTCGTAGAGAAACGTCTCGTCAACGAAGAGCGTGAGCGCATTGGCGCGGGCCAGCGCCACCAGCTCGCGCGCCTCCTGGGCACGCAACGCCAGCGGCTTCTCCACCCAGCAGTGCTTGCCGGCGCGCAACGCCAGGCGCGCCAAATCGAAGTGGGTCGACGGCGGCGTCGCCACGGCCACGGCCGTCACCGCCGGATCGGCGCACAGGGCGGCGGTGTCGGTGAACACCCGCGCGCCGACGCCGGCGGCCTGCAGTCGCGCCGCGTCGCCGTCGCACACCGCCACCACCCGCAACCCCGGCGTGCGCCCGAAGGTGCGCAACAGCTTTTCGCCCCAGTAGCCCAGGCCAACCACTCCAATGCCAACGTCTGCCACCTGAATTGCCTCCTTAATCCGCCGAAGAAAAAGCGCGCTGGGCTCGCCCTAGCGTGAGCTAGGCCCCGGCCGCCGCGCGGTCGCGGGGTTGCCCGGTTTGGCCTTCCCCAGCCGCCGGTCGATCGCAACCAGTGCCCCGGTACTCGCAACGGACGCGATAGACGCCGTCGCGTTGGGCCCGGTTGAAGCGGTGCAGGTTCCACCACACCATGGCGGCGCCAGCGTCGGTGAGCAGCGCGATCATCGCCGCCAACACGGCGCCGGATGCCAGCGCGGCGAGCACCGCCGCACCGGCCAGCACGGTCAGCCCGGCGAAGATCGGCGCGAACAGGCTCGGGTTGGCGATCATGAAGCGAATCGCCAGCACGTCGCGCGCGACAATCAGCGTGCGGCTGATGCCGTAGTGTGACTCGCCGTGCTGGCGGCGGCGGTCATTCACCGCCACCTCGGCCACTTGGTGTGGCCGCACCCCGAGAATTGCCGGCAAGAAGCGGTGAATCCCCTTGGGCAGCTGAATGCCGGCGAGCAGCGCGCGCTCGTACACCTTCAGCCCACAGCCGTTGTCGTGCACCGGCAGCCGGGTTACGGCCGAGATCAGGGCGTTGGCGATGCGTGACGGCAGCACGCGCAGCAAGGTGCTCTCCTGGCGCCGCTGTCGCCAGCCCGAGACCACGCGCACACCACGGGCGTGCAGCGTCTCGAGCAGCTGTGGGATGTCGTGCGGGTCGTTCTGCCCGTCGCCGTCGAGCGTCACCACGTAGTTGCCGCGGGCGGCGTGGAAGCCCGCCGACAGCGCCGCCGCCTCGCCGAAGTTGCCGTCGAGGTCGACGATGCGCAGGCGCGGCTCCGCGGCTGCCAGCGCGCGTAGCTCAGCCAAGGTGGCGTCGCGGCTGCCGTCATTGACGAAGATGATCTCGAACTCCGGCGCCAGCGCTTGTACCACCGAACCAATCTCCTGACACAGCGCGCCGGCGTTGCCGGCCTCATTGTACACCGGCACCACCACCGACAACGCGGGTGGCGCCGACTCGACGTTGCGTAGCGCTGATCTCATCGGCGGAAGAACCCGGCAACGGCGTCGATCACGCGCTGCACTTCGGCATCGCTGAGGTCCGGGAACACCGGCAGTGACAAGATTTCCTGGGCCAGCCGCTCGGCCCGCGCTAAGGCCGGGCCTTCGCCGTAGTCGCGCAGCCACGCCACCTGGCGGTGCAAAGGCTCGGGGTAGTGGATGCCGGTCTCGATGCCGGCCGCTTTGAGGTGCGCCGCCAGTGCGTCGCGCCGCGGCGTGCGGATCACGTACTGATGGTAGACATGTACTTCGCCGGGGCCTTCGAGCGGTACGCCGACACCGAGCGGGGCGAAGTGCCGGCTGTAGCCGGCGGCGATCTCGCGCCGGCGCTGGTTGCGGGCCTCGAGCGAGCGCAGCTTGATGCGCAGCACCGCCGCCTGAATCTCGTCGAGCCGGTAGTTGCCGCCGTAGACCACGTGATGGCTCTTGCGCTCCTGCCCGTGGGTTTGGAACAGCCGCACCCGCTTGGCGAGCTCGGCATCCGCGGTGGTGATGAAGCCGGCGTCGCCGTAGGCGCCGAGATTCTTGACCACCCCGGCACTGAAGCAGCCGACGGCACCGAAGCTGCCGACTTTGCGGCCATCGCGCGCGGCGCCGTGAGCATGGGAAGCGTCTTCTACGACGGCCAGGTTGTGGGCGCGCGCCAACTCTAACACCGGCTCCAGCTGCAGCGGGCTACCGTACATGTGCACCACCATCAGCGCTCGCGTGCGCGGCGTGATCGCCCGCTCGACCTGGGCCAAGTCGGGGCCCAAACCGTTATCCTCCACATCCACCAGCACCGGCTGGGCCCCGGTCATACGGATGGCCTCGACGTCGGCACAAAAGCCGTTGGCGTGCAGGATCACCTCGGTGCCCGCACCGACGCCGAGCGCCCACAAGCCCAGCGCCAGCGCATCGGTTCCGGAGGAAGCGCCGACGGCGTGAGGTACGCCGATATAGGCGGCGATTTCCTGCTCGAAAGCGGTGGTGTTAGGGCCCTTGAGTAGATGCATCTCGGCGAGGGTATCACTCCAACAGCGCGACACCTCGGCGGCGATGGCCGCGCGCTCGCGCTTGAGGTCGAGTAAGGGGATGGTTGTTGTCATCAGCTCAACTCCTTGAAAAGCGCTCGTGGTGGGCAGCCTAGCCGTCGTGCCGGCGCAGCAAGAGCAGACGGCGCCGGTTGCCGTCCTCCAACCCAGCGGGCAGCTCCACCCGCTCGAAGCGCCCGCGCTGCGGCGCTGCCAGTTGCTCCCAATCGGCGCGCGCCATCAGCAAGTAACGGGGGGCGGCGTCCGTCAGCTCGCCTTGGTAGCTGGCGAGATGGCCGCCCCAGTAGAAGACCGCCACATACTCGAAGGTACGGTGGAAAGCGATCGGCTCTTGCCCGACCACTTGCCTGACCGCGGTCATGAAGTCGCGATAGGTCTTGTGCGCGGCGATCTGCGGCAACACGATCTGTTGGGTCAGCACCGAACCGGCGCAGGCTGCGCCCACCATCGCGGCAAAGGCCAGCGCCCAGCGGCCGGGCCGGCGCAACGCCAAGGCCAAGCCCCACAACGATACGGCGGCAGCCGCCAGCAATGCGAGAATGCCGGCTGGCTGCGCGTGCAGCACCTCGCCAACCCAGCGGCTGTACAGGGCCGCCTCGCCGGCCCAGCCAGCGCCGGCCGTTTCCACCAGCCGCAGCCCCAGCGCTTCGATTCCAGTCACTGCCATCAGCACGAGCATCAGCGCCGCCACTAACAGCGCGACGAGCCGCAGCACCGCTCGCCACCAAGCCGGCTCCAAATCGCCCACCGTAGTGCTCAGGGCGCTTGCCCACCACTGGCCGAGTAACAGGCCCAACGCCGGATAGAGCGCGAGCAGGTACACGCTGCGCTTGCTCACCGCGAGGGCGTAGAGCCCGAACACCGCGGCGACCCACAGCAGCAGATACCCGCGCCAATCACCGGCCATCAGCTCGCGCCGGGCGCGCCACAAGCCCACCGCCGCGCCGGGCAGGAACAGCGTCCACGGCAGGAATCCGGCCGCCAAGCCGCCGAGCAGGTACAGCGGCCCATGGCGGTGCCCGCCTTCGTACTCGGTCGCGTCGAACATCCGGAACAGGTTTTCGTTCAAGACCTGTTTGCCGAAGAAGTCGAAGCCACCAATGATCAACGCCAGCAGGTACCAGAGCCCGGTGATCACGGCGACGGCCAGCAGGCCACGCCCCAGCCGCAGCTGCCGCAGCGGTGTAGTGTCTCGCCGTACGGCGCAGCTGGCCGCGATCACCAGCGCCGGCAGCGCAACTCCCACCGGCCCTTTGGCCAAGGTGGCGAACGCCATCGCGCCGTAGAACGGCACCAGCCAGCGCCGGTGGCCCTGACTACGAACGAAGAACAGGTACGAGAACAAGGCGCCCAGCAGCCCGAACGTGAGCGCCATGTCGACCCGCGCGCTGGTGGCGGCGCGCTGCCACTCGAAGCTGGTCATCGTGATCACCGCGCCGAACATGCCGGCTGGCAACCCCCACAGCGCGACGCCGGCCGCGTAGGTGGCCAGTACGCCGCCCAACGAGAGCGCCGCCGAGGGCAGTCGAATGCTGCCCTCGGCGGTGCCGCCGTGCACCAGCGCGGTCAGCGCTGCTAGCCAATGAAACAGCGGCGGCTTCGACGGCAGCTCGATGCCGGTCGGCCCGTCGCGCCGAGGCAGAATCCAGCCGCCGCCGTGGGTCATCTGCCAGACCACCAGCGCCTCGCGCGCTTCGCCGTGGGTGTGAAACGGCGTCCGGCCCAGACCCCACAACTGCAACCCGCCCCAGAGCACAACCAGCACCAGCGCGCCGGCGAGCAACGGCAGCCGCCGGTGCGGCACCGGCTCCGGGGAGATCTCCGCTGCTGCCGCGATCGGTTCTTCGCTGTTCATGGCAACGGCTGGTTGACGAGCAAGACCTTCTTGCCTTCGGCCGCGATTTCGATCGGAGCCGGATCGAGCCGCGGGCGCAAGGGCGCCAGCTCGACGCGGTTGATGACCAGAAACATCCGCGCCGGCGACGCCCAGGCCTCGACGAGTTGATCGTCACCGGGCCAGAAGTACGCGCGCTGATCACCTTGGCGGCTGCCGAAATCCAACTCGCCCCAAGCGCGCACCATGATCACCCGGCGCTGGCTGTACAACGGGATGCCCTGCACGTAGTGACCATACACCACCACCAAGTCACTCGCTTGCGCGCGCTGGTGAAGGGCGCGGCCGAGCGCCCGATAACTGCTGGTGACATCGCGCGCGCTCATGGCCAGGGAGAGGAACGCCAACATGCCGCACACCGCCACCGCCAGGCCCCGCCACTCGTCCCGCTGGCGCCTGATCAGCCAGCCCGTGACCACGAGCATCAAGCCACCGCCACAGAGCGCGCCGATGATCTCGGCCACCACCGGGTGAACACGCAGCAGCCCGGCAATCGCGGCACCGGCTATGACGATCCAACCCAGCAGCGTGAACAGCCGCCCCAGGTAGCCTTGCAACCGCGCGCCCTGGGCCAGCGCCTGTTGCAACGCGCGGGCGCTCACGATCGCCAGTGGCGGCAGCGCGGGCAGAATGTACGTCACCAGCTTGGAACCAGAGAGGCTGAAGAACCCGATGACGACACCGGCCCACAGCAGGCAGTACCAAGTGCCCGACGACCAGGCCCGCAGCTGCCGTGCTGCCGGCCACCACCCCGGTGCCAGCAGCAGCGCCGCGGTCCACGGCAGCATCGAGGCGAACACCACCGGCAGATAGAACCACACCGGCTGGCGGTGCTCGCGTGGCGCCAGGTAGCGCTTGAAGTGCTGGTCGATGACGAAGAAGTCGACGAACTCCGGGTTGCGCAGGCTGACCGCAACGAACCACGGCAGCGCGACCGCGAAGAACAGCAGCAGGCCGAGCGGATCCAGCAGCTGCCGCAACCCGCGCCCGTCGCGTTGCACCAGGAGGAAGCCGGCGACAACGGCTCCGATCAGCACCACCGCCACCGGGCCCTTGGTTAGTACCGCCAAGGCTGCGGCCAAGTACATTACACGGTACCACTGTCGCTGGTGATCGGCGGAATGATAACCGAACCAGCACGCTGCCAGCGCGGTGGTCAGACAAGCGGTCAACGGCAGGTCGAGCGTGAGCGTCTGCCCCATGGCGAAATACAACGGCGAGGTCGCCAGCAAGGCCATGCCCGCGAACCCGACCCAACGGCCATAAGCGTGGCGACCGACGGCCCAAGTCAGCGCCAGCGTGGCGAGCGCCGAGAGCACCGGTACCAGACGGGCAGCCCAATCACTTACGCCCAGCAGCCCGAAGGCGATGGCGGTCAACCAGTACACCAGCGGCGGCTTCTCGAAGTACTTCACGAAGTTCAGCGTCGGCGTGACGAAGTCGTGCCGCACCAGCATCTCGCGCGCGATCTCGGCGTAGCGCGGTTCGTCGGGCTCGGCCAAGGCGCCGAGGTCGAGCGAGAAGGTGTAGGCGGCGACCAGCGCGAGCACGAACAGCACCTTCGCCCACAGCGGTAGCCACGGGGCAGGCGTCGCGCCGGGCGCCGCGGCTGCCGGCGTGATTGCTTCAGTGCCCATCTCTGCCTCGATCATACTTGGGTCGCTACCGTTCCGTGCCGGCCGGCGATCGGCCGAGGCTGTAAGTCATGTACCGGCAATGCCGCCCGGTCGAGTCGCGCGGCCTCGGCATCCAAGCGAACGAACATCACCTCCGCTCTTAAAGCCGCCAGCAACTCGGCGAACAGGCCGAGGTGTGCCATGCCCTCGACCTCGGCGTGAATCGTGTGCACGTTCAGGCCGTCGCGCAGGCAGCTGCGGTAATGGCGGATGAGGGCGGCGGGCTCGGTGCTGACCTCACCGTAGGTTTCATCCAAGGTCGGCCAGGTGCTGGGGATCTCGGGCGTGGCGAACACCCGGCTGCCCAGCCGTGCGCGGTAAGGCATCAGCCCGCGAGTGTCGCTGTGGTAGAGCAAGCCGGCTTCATCCTCGCATGCGAGGCTATTCGCCGTGCACTGCCAGCCCGGGGCCGCAAACGAGCGTGGCCGATGGCCGAGGATGTCGGCGTAGACTTCGCACCCGCGGCGGAATTCGGCGCGCACCTGCGCCAGCGACAACCGCGGTAGTCGATCCTGCCAGTAGACGTGATCGTAACCGTGTACGCCGACCTCATGCCCGGCCGCCTCCAGTTCTCGCAGCTGCTGCGGAAACGCGCGCGCGATCTGCGGCCCCGGCAGCAGCGTCCCGTACAGCACGGTGCGCCAGCCATACATGCCGACCGCGTTGGTGCGCCGCATCTTGGCGAGAAAACCCGGCCGCATAATGCGCCGAATCGCCCGCCCCGAGTGGTCCGGCCCGCAGGCAACGAAGAAGCTCGCCGGCAGCTGCAGCCGGGCGAACAGCTGCTGCAGCGCGGGCACGCCGCGTTGCAAGCCGGCGTGAGTGTCGACGTCAACCTTGAGAGCCAGCCGAGCTGTCACGGTCAGCCTTGCGCGAAAAGAAGCGAGTCAGGACGGCATGCTGCGGAACCACTCGATGGTGCGCCGCAGCCCGTCGGCGAGCTTAGTGTCCGCCTTCACCCCCAGTACCTGTTCCATCTTGGAATTATCCGGCACCCGGCGGGGAATGTCTTCGTAGCTGGAGCCGTAGACCGCCTCTTGGGTGACGAACTTGATGGTGGAGCGCGAGCCGGCGATGCGGATCATGGTTTCGGCCAACTCCAGGATCGAGGTTTCCACCGCGGTGCCGATGTTGAAGACGTCGCCGTCGGTGTCGGGCGCCACGCCCGCCGCCACCGTGGCGCGCACGGCGTCGTCAACGTAGGTGAAGCAGCGCGTCTGTTGGCCGTCGCCGATCACCGTCAGCGGCTGGTGGCGCAGCACCTGGCCCATGAAGATGGTGATGATGCGGCCGACGTCGAGCTTGTCGAGCCGCGGGCCATAGACGTTGAAGTAGCGCGTGATCGTCACCGGCAGGCCCATCTTGTGGTAGGCGAAGCAGAAGTGCTCGCCGACCGCCTTCGAGGTCGAGTAGCACCAGCGATCGATGCGGGTGGAGCCGAGCACGCGGTCATCATCCTCGCGCCAGGGCACCTTGGGGTTACGGCCGTAGACTTCGGAGGTGGAACCGAACACCACCTTCTTGCCGTGCTTGAAAGCGAGCTTGAGCACGTTCTGGGTGCCGTTGACGTTGACGTTGAGCACCTCGTAAGGGTCGCCGACGTAGTACTCGACGCCGACCACCGCAGCGAGGTGATAGACCAAGTCGGCGCGGGCGATCAGCCCTTCGAGAATCTCGCTGTTGAAGACGCTGTCGCGGATGTAGTGAAAGCCGCGCTTGGTCATGAGGTGGCGGACCTTGTTGACGCTGCCGGTGTCGAGGATGCTGACCTCGTCGCCGCGCGCCAGCAAGGCCTCGGAGAGGTGGGAGCCGACGAAACCGCCGCCGCCGGTAATGAGAACTTTCATGTCAGCATCGCTCCTCGGGTGATGCCGTGCCGGCGCGCGCACTCGGCCGCCGGCGCATCGCCCTGGTCGCCTTCCAGTTGCGCGCGCGTGATGCGCAGCACCCCGTCGCCGGTCTGCACGAGCAGGCCATCGTCCGTGCCCAGCACCTGCCCGGCCGGTGCCGCTACCGCCGGCGCCTCAACGCGCTGGGCTTGCCAGACCAGGAGCTTGCGCTCGCCCCAGTATCCGAATGCGCCGGGGTACGGGTGGGTCACCGCCCGCACCAAATTGCGGATGGTCGTGGCATCGCGGGTCCAGCTGATGCGGCCATCGTCCGCTTTGCGCCCGCCGAAATAGCTGGCGCAGCGCTGATCCTGCGGCCGGCGCGGCGCCCGGCCGGCGCGCAACAAGGGATAGGTCTCGCGCAGCAGGCAGGCGGCAGCATCGGTGAGTTTGCGAAACAAGGTGAGGGCAGTGTCATCGTCGTCGATGGCGACGGCGCGCTGAGCGACGATGTCGCCGCGGTCGGGCTTGACCTCCATGTAGTGCAAGGTCACGCCAGTCTCGCGCTCGCCGTGGATCAGCACCCAGTTCACTGGGCAGCGGCCGCGGTAGCGCGGCAGCAACGAGCCGTGGAGGTTGAGCGCGCCCGCGGGCGGAATCGCCAGCAGCTCGGCCCCGAGCAGCTGGCGGTAATAGAAGGAGAAGATGAAGTCCGGCGCCCACTGGCGTACGCGCGCGAGCCACTCGCTGGTGTTGACGTTGGGCGGGGCGAACACGGGTATCGCGTGCTCCTCGGCAAGTGCGCGCACGGAGCGAAACCACACCGTCTCCCCGGGATCATCGTCGTGGGTGAACACCGCCGCAATCGGATCACCCGTGGCCAGCAGCTCTTGCAGGCACACGTAGCCGATGTCGTGATAGGCGAAGACAACCGAGTGCATGGTAACCCGCCGGGCGTGGCTCACGTCCGATGGATCGCGCGGATGCGGTAAGTCGGTCGCCGGCGCACTTCCAGGTAGATGCGGCCGACGTACTCGCCCACCAGGCCCACGGCCAGAATCAGCACGCCGATAAACACAAACAGGATCGCGAACAGGGTGAACACGCCCTCGCTCTCGGGGCCAACGAAGAACCGCCGGATCAGCAGGAACACCCCGAAACCCATCCCGGCCAGCGCCACCAGAACCCCCGACAGGCTGACGATCTGAATCGGCAGCAGCGAGAAGCCGGTCATCAAATCGAACGACAGCCGCATCAGCTTCAGCAGGCCATACTTGGAGCTGCCGCTAAAACGATCGGCGTGCCCGACCTCGATCTCCGCCGTCCGCCTGGCCAGGGAGTTGGCCAGTGCCGGGATGAAACTGGAGCGTTCGTCGCAATCGATGATCTGGCGCACGATTTCGCGCCGATAGGCGCGCAGCATGCAGCCGTAGTCGTGCATTTGTACGCCGACGGCCAACGAGGTCAGCCCATTGATCACGAGCGAGGCGAGCTTGCGGAACGCCGGGTCGTGGCGGGTCTCGCGCCAGCCGCCGACCACCTCGTAGCCTTCGCCCAGCTTGGCCACCAAGCGCGGGATTTCCTCTGGGGGGTTTTGCAGGTCGCCGTCGAGCGTAACGATGATTTCGCCGCGGGCGGCCGCGAAGCCGGCGAGCACGGCGGCATGCTGGCCGAAGTTGCGTGTCAGCTCGATGACCCCGACGTGGGCGTCGGTGTCGCTGATGCGGGCCAGTGCCGCGAGCGAGCCGTCGGTGCTGCCGTCATCGACGTACCAAACCTCGTAGCGCAACCCCATCTCGTGCAAGGTACGGGAAAGGCGCGCGTGCAGCGTCTCGATATTGGCCGCCTCGTTAAAGATCGGGATCACCACCGAGAGCTCCGGTGCCGCAGCGGGAGCGCGGGCGATATCAACTGCGTGTAATGGGCGGGCGTCCGACACCGCGCTGGTCCTTTCTGCCGGTAGGCACCGTGCACAGACCACAAACGGCGGCAGAATTCAATTTACCGGCCGCGGCGGGGTGTGCGACAAATCTGCGGGTAACGTGCAGCCGACCGGGCAAATCCTCACCAGTCTGACAGTACTGTGTACTGTCAGGCCGAGGCCCATGGCCGAAAGGGACGCAATTTGTCATCTTCCTGGCGCGGCGCCACTTCTTCAGCTGCTTTACTCCCGCAC
>JACQVA010000135.1 GCA_016210005.1 Deltaproteobacteria bacterium
CGACAACGCCCACTGCCTCATCAACGGCATCGCGGAGTTCCACGGTAACGCCAACCGTGACGCCATCTCACAGTGCAACGCCGAGCCGGTCGCCAACTGCGCAGTCGACCAACATGCCGGCACCTACGGCAACCGCGACCGCGGCTTCGACTTCAACCGCATCGAGCACGACGACGTTCACCCGCACCGCGACCGCAACGCCAACGCCTAGTCACACTAGCACCGCCACTGCCACGCCTAGCGCAACTGCCACCGCCACGGTGTCTGCAACCGCAACGCGAACTCCGAGTCTGACGCCCACAGCCAGCTGGACGCGAACCCCGACGCCGACGGCTACCTTCACGCCAACCTCGAGCATGACGCCAACCTGGTCATCGCCCCCAACCTTGACGGCAACCCCGAGTCCGACCGGCACCGGCACCCGCACGACAACGGCCACTGCCTCATCAACGGCATCGCGGAGTTCCACGGTAACGCCAACCGTGACGCCATCTCACAGTGCAACGCCGAGCCGGTCGCCGACTGCGCAGTCGACCAACGTGCCGGCACCTACGGCGACCGCGACTGCGGCTTCGACTTCAACCGCATCTCGCACGACGACGTTGACCCGCACCGCGACCGCAACGCCAACGCCTAGTTACACTAGCACCACCACTGCCACGCCCAGCGCAACCGCGACGTGGACCGCTACGGCCACCGAAACGGCAACGGTGCCCGCAACTGCGACCGAGACGGCCCCGCCGCCGGCGACCATCAGCCCCACGCCGGTTGCCACCGACACGCCGGCGCCGAGCGCGACGATTACGCCCAAGGCAACCGCCAGCGTGACGCCGAGTGCGTCGAGTACAGCGACACCAGCTTGGACCGCCACTACTACGCAAACCGCGAGAGCGACTGCAACCGCGACTGACGCGGTGACCGCCACAGCTAGCAGCACACCCAGCGCAACGCTGGCGGCGACTGCCACGCGGTCAGCAACGGTTACCGTGCCGTCGCGTCCCACCGACCGCCCGACGCGAACCGCGACCGCAACTGCCACGGCCACCGCAACCACGACGCCGACGCCGTCCAAGACACCGACAGCGACGCAGACAATCACCGCCACGCGGACTCCCTCGACAACGGCAACCGTAACCAGCACAGCCACCGCGACGGTGACCGCCACGGCGACGGTGACCGCCAGCGCTACGGCAAGCGCTAGTGCGACTGCAACGCGAACTCCGACGGCATCGAGTACCGCTACGCCGTCTTGGTCTGTCACCGCAACCGTGACTGCCACGGCAACCGCTACCGCCACCCCAACCGTGACCGCCACCCCAACCGCAGCCGACACCGCCTCGCCAAGCCCAAGCAGGAGCGCAACGCCAACTCCCACCGCGTCAGCAACTCCCACCGCGACCGCGACATCCACCGCGACGGCGACGCCGACCGCCACGGCCACCCTGAGGGCCAGCGCGACCCCCAGCCCGAGCGCGACCTTCACGTTTGTCGTACCGCCCAGCGCGACCTCTACGGCTGCCGCCACAATAACCCCGAGCCCGACGCCCAGTGCCTCGGCCACCTCGACGCCGCGGCGCCATGGTGGGCCGCTGGCGATCACTCGGCGCAATGCCAGCGGCTACGGTGTGTCCGTCTACTATCTGCCGGTGGAGGCTGCAGACGCTCACCTGCTTGGTGCCAGCGACGGGGGAGACCGTCGCGTCCAAGATCTCGCCGTCTTCAGCGACAGCACCTCAGGCGGCAGTGCGCCGCAGGCGGCGATCGGAGATGTCGACGGCGACGGGGATCGCGAGCTGATCGTGGGTGAAGCCGGCGCGGCGGCGGGCGCGGCCTGCGATCGCGTCGAGGTCTATCGCATCGGCCCGGCGCAGCCGGCGCAGCGTCTCGGCCAGTTTGCGGCCTTTGAGGGCTCGGCCCTCTCGGGCAGCAGCAATCTGGCGGTCGCCGATGTTGATGCATCGCAGCCCGGCGACGAGATCGTCGTCGGCGACGATGGCCGCCGGCGGCGTGCCAGCAGAGTACGCGTATTCGGCGGCCTGGCGGGCGGCGGGATGCATCTCCTTGCCACGTTCCGTGCCTTTTCGTCACGAGCAGCTGTACGCCGGCCGGTGGCCTTTGTCCTCGGTGACGTCAGGCCGGACCACGGCGCCGCCGTGAAGGAGATCGTCACCGGTGACGCGCACGGCTGGGTGCACTTGTGGGGCGTGCAACAGCATAGAGCGGTACGGCTAGGGCGAATTGCGGCGTTCGCTCAGACGCCGCGGCGCTCGGCCGACCGCCTGGCAGTCGGGGACGTGTTGCCGCAGCAGCCCGGCGACGAGATCATAGTTGCCGACGACGGTACCCGCGGGGACGGGTTGGTTCGTATCTTTGCTTCTTCGGCGCAGACGCCCGCGCTCGAAGTCCAGGCGTTTGCGCCGGGGGAGGCCCCGGCCGGGGTGGAGGTGTGGGTGGCCGACGTAATCGCCTCACAGCCGGGCGCCGAGTTGATCGTGGGCCAGGGCAGCACAGGCGGGACGATTCGCGTCTTGAGCCTGGCCAGCGGCGGCGCTCAGCAGCTGCTCGAGTTGCCGGATCCGCAATCGCGTGCCAGCAGCCTGCGAGCGCATCTCGCGGTAGGAGCGCTGATGCCCGACCTCAGTCACAACGTGTTGGCGGTGGCGCAAGCCGACCCGAGCGCGCCGGTACAGGTGTTCGACCTCGACAGCGGTGGCACCGTCGTCGCGCAGGTGGGCTCGGCGCCCAGCGCCGCCGGCGCTGAGCGCGAGGTGCTGATCGGCAACATCGCCGCCGCGCCGTAGTGCGTAGGTATCCCAAGACCAGGGCGGACAGGCGACTGGGGGGCTCGCCGAGGGCGCAGGCTATGGGCTTGCGCTCACCGCGGTACGGTCTGAAGTCTGAACGTCATAGCGTTATAGGGTTTAGGGCTAGGCTCTTAGCCGGCCCGCGGAGCGGACAAAGCTCCGCCCGGATTGCTGTGGTGCTCGAATACTGGTGGTGCGTGAGTGGCGCCGGGCGCGGGCGCGCCTGGCGGGCGGGGCGAGCGTTGGGTCGCTTCAGCCCGCACTCACGGGTGGGGAGGGTTGAACCTGGGCGGTGCGATTACGAGAGGCGAAATCCGACGATGCGGTTGTAGATGTTGCCGATCAGCCAGCCGATGGCGCCGCCGAGCAGCAGGCCGTAAGCCAAACCGATGATGCTGCCGAGCCAGGTGACGCGATAGCCGTAGAGGTACTGGCTGAGCAGCTGCAAGTGCGCGCCGACGTGCGGGCCGCCCTTAAGCAACAGCCAGACCGTCATGACAAAGAGCCCCAAGCCGCCGAGCACGCCGAAAATCAAGGCCAGGACTCCGGCGTGGATGCGGGTCACGGCTCGGCTGATCTCGAAGTCGCCCTTTGTTTTCGCGCCGCTCATCTCGCTTCGCCTCCGTCACACTTGGTCGAGCAAATTGCGTTGCGCCTCTAACGCCGCTCGCCGCCGCACCAGATACGCATACGCCGTGAAGCCGAGGTTGCGCAACCCGGCGATGAGGTAGCCGAGGGCGAAGCCGCCGGCGCCGGCTTCGAGCGCACCGATAACCGCGCCGCTCCAGGTGACACTGAAACCGAGGAAGAACTGGCCGAGTAGGCGCAGGTTGGGGCCGACCACCGGCCCGCCTTTGAGCAGCAAGAAGGCCGTGGCCAAGAACAGGCCGACTCCGGCAACCAGCCCAACGGCTCCGCCCAAGGCCACCGGGTCGAGCCGCGCGAAGGCCGCCTCGATCATCTCCTCGGGCGACATCGGCGGTGCACCGCTAGGCGGCGGTTGTACCGGCGCTGGCACCAGACGATCGGCGCGCCGTGCGCTCGCGGTTACCGTCTCCTCATGGTACTCCATCTCGGTGTTGACCGACCAGATGTCGTAGTTGGCGCCCGCCAGGTTGCGCGCGGCGTACACGCCGGTGAGCATCGAGTGATCCTGGTTGTTGTAGCGGTGCTGGCCGTTGCGCCCGATCAGTTGCAGGTTGGTGATGCCCGTGAGGTAGTTGCGAACGGTGGCCAGGTTGGCCTCGTATGATTGATCGTAGACGGGATAGGCCTTGGTCATGCGTACCACGGTTGCGTCCTCCACCTCGCTCGGATTAACGAGCCCGATGGTAACGCAGTCGCGGATGCCGAGATCCATCAATTGCTCGCGTGACCACGTCCACTCCGGGTCTTTGTCCCACAGGAAATACTCCAATCCCAGGGAGGTGCGCGAAGGGTGAGGCACCATATCCGGGCTCCAGTTCTTGTAGTTCTGGATGCGCCCCAAGCGCACCTCGGGAGAGTGCACGTAGATCCAGTTGTCGGGAAACATTTGCTCGCGCTTCACTATCAGCACGACCGTGAGATAGTCGCGGTAGCGCAGCTCGTTGGCGGCGAGCACCACCGCCGCAGGCGGCGCCGGATCGAGCGCGTTGATCAACTCGCGAATGGCCATCGTGGAAATCAGGTGGTCGCCACCGAACTCGACGGGCTCGCCGCCGGCGGTGCGCCCGTAAACGCACTCCACCCGCCCGTGCCGGTGGCGGATGCGCTCGACGCGGACGCCGCGCATGGTTTCGCTGCCGGCGCGCGCCACCAGCTGCTCACAACGGTCCCACATCATCCCGGGGCCGAAGCGGGGATAGTAAAATTCGTCGATCAGGGTGGTGATGAGCTGGCCGTCCTTGGTGCGGTTCTGTTGGAACAACGCGTTGCGCACGGCCTCGCTCAGCGACAGGTTCTTGATTCGCTGGGTGGCCCAGTCGGCGGAGATCTCGGTGCAGGGGATGCCCCAGACTTTCTCGGTATAGGTCTTGAAGAAGATCTCGTAGAGGCGATAGCCGAAACGGTTGGAGACCCATTGCTCGAAGTTGGTTTCTTGCGGATGCGGAAACAACTTGGCGTGGGTGTAGCTCAAGCCCACCAACAGGGCCTCGATCGGGCCGAGGCCGGCGAGGGCGTTGAGCGGCCTGAGCGGATAGTCGAAGAAGTGGCCGCGATAGTGGATGCGCGACAAACGTGGCCGGAGCAGGAAGGCTTCGCCCAGGATTTCGTGCCACAACTCGTTGATCAGCGGCACTTTGGAGAAGAAGCGATGACCGCCGATGTCGAAGCGATAGCCACGGTAGTCAACGGTGCGCGACAGGCCGCCCACTTGTGAGTCGGCTTCCAGGATGGTGCTGTGCATGCCCAGCTTGGACAATTCGTACGCGGCAGTCAGCCCGGCTGGGCCGGCCCCGATAATCACGGTGTGTGCCATTGGAAACCTCGTACGAAATGATCGCTAGCTGGCGGAGCTAGCCGTGAGGAACTTCGTAAGCTGAAAGACAAGGATGTTTCCCGCGCTAAATACGGGTTCGCCGTAATGCCGCTGGAATTGATCAGCGAGGCTGACGTCGCCGGCGGCGCGGTAAACGACGTAAAGCGGCCGTCGCAGCGCGGCCAGAGCAGAGCGCTCGGCGGCGCTGGGGGCGAGTCCCGAAACCAGTGTGATGGCAAGAGCGGTGCGAGCAGCGGAGTCCGGGTAGGGTTCCACCATGTAGTGGCGGCGGTTCTCGGTGAACATGACTCGCCCGCTCAGAGCCGGAAACTCGGCGGTGTTGCCGCACATCGCGATCTGGGGCGGACGCGGGTCGAGCACAAAGATCGCGTCGGGTTCCGTGTCCCGGCGCGCCCAGGCGTACAAGCGCGCCAGCTCGGAGTCCTGCGGCAGTCGCTGCAGAGAAGTGCCGGCAAATGCCAGCGGCAAGGGCGGCCGGTTGATATAGGCGCTCAGCAGCAGTGCCACGGTGGGCAAAAAGAGCAGTACAATAACTACCGCCCTGCGGGCGTTGAGAGTAGAGGGCCGGCCCGCTGGCCCGGGGCGCACGATGCTGGCTGCGGCCGGTACGGCCAGCATGACGACGGCCGCGTGAAAGAAGTTCGACTGGTTCCATACCGGCAACACCACCGCAACGTCAGCCAGCAGCAGCATGAAGGCGGCGAGAAGTAGTATGAGTAGGAACGGCCGCTGTGTTGCGCCCGCGTTGCGCATTCCCAACAGGGCCAGGCCCACAAGCACTGCCACGCTCGTGGTCGCCGTGAGCAGATGCTTCAGCCCCTCGCTCGAGAGCAGCCAGAACCGCATCTGGTTGCTGCTGGGGCCGAGAAAGAGGTGGTAGTAAGTGGGAAAGGCAGCCGCGGTTCCCAGCGCTATCAGCACACTCGCCGCCAGCAGCGACGGCGACTGAGGATAGGGGTGCCAACGTGCCGGTCCGACGCCGTGGGCGCGCAGCGACAAAGCGCCGCAGGCCACCACCAGTGCTCCGCCGGCGGCAATGCCGACGATTGGGCTGAAGGCGGTCGTCAGCGCGCTGGTACAAGCGAGGGCGGACCAGGCCGCGGCGCGCCGGGTGTGCAAGGACCATTCGAGTGCAGTGAGCGACAGTAACAGCGTGACCAGCGCCGCGGGGCGCGAGGTGAGGTTGAGAAAGAAGTTGAGCAACGGGCCGTAGAGCCCGCCGATGTCATTGTAGCGGATCAGGGAGTAGACCGGATGTACCACGCCCCACATGTGGCCGAGATCGTCTTGCAGCCGCTCGGTGCCCTGGAGCGCCACTTTGATCGCGGCGAAAACGAAGCCGGCGGGGTTCGTGCCTGCCAGCACGAGGAAAGCTAGCAATAGTCCGGCAGCGGTATGGCCGAACAGCCTGCGGCCGAAGCCGGCGGCGATGACGCACAGAGCGCCCGCTGCCACTAGGATGACTGCTTCCAATGCTTGAAACATGTTCCAGCCGCAGAGCCACGCCAGCTGTGCGGCGAGAAACTGAAAGAACCAATAATAGCAAACCGGACGCCCGGCGTAGAACGGGTTCTCCGGTGGAAAGACCGGATCGGCAATGAGAAAACGCTCGGCGATGGCGGCGTGTAACAACCCGTGAAACGACACCAAGGTGCGAGGGCTGTTGCGGTGCAGGGCCCAGATCAGCAGCATGCAGGCGGCCGCTGCTGCCAGCGTGGGCAACCAGAACGACCAGGCTGCTCGCTGCGTTGCCGCCCGCGACAACAGCAATTGCCCGTCGATGCTGCCGTGGTGTTCGATCGACTGTACGCTCATGGGAGAGTGTGCGCGAGAGCAGGTGCGCTGCTCTAGAAAGCGGAAAAAGCCGTGGCCCTAGCCCTGAGGGAAGTGACGTTCCAGATCACGAATGACGGCCTGGCCCGCGGGCGTACCGGCCAGGTTGTGCGTCTCGGCGCGATCGCTACCCCAGTCGTAGAGTTCGGTGGCCCCGGATTCCGAACGGATGAGGTGCCATTGGTCGGTTACCAGTGAACGTAGCGCACCCTTGGCGGTGGGATAGTGCGGCAAACCATCTGCGAAGCGACCGGGATTGACTTCCGAGAAAACCGGGGTGGCGGCAGTCGCGGCCGCGCCCGCCCACAGGCCGGCCAGCGAGGTTCCCGGCAACGGCGCGCCCAGACCCAGCAGATCCAACGCAGTGGCCGCGACGTGATGGAGGCTGGCAACTTGCGCGACTCGCCGGCCAGCCGGTAGTCGCCCCGGCCACGCCATGATCAGCGGCACGTGAAGGGTTTCGCTGTACAGGCTGTTACCATGGCCGAACAAGTCATGATTGCCGAATGATTCGCCGTGATCCGAGGTTACGATCACCAGCGTGTTGTGGAGCTGCCCGCGCGCCGCCAACTCGGCAAACAGAGCCCCCAGTTGCGCATCGAGGTAGGCGAGGCAGGCATCGTAAGCCGCTACCTCCATCTCGACTTCTCGCTCGCTCAGGGTGGCTTTGCGGCGGAACACCGTCGGCTGAAACTGGAAGTTGATCAGGTCTCCCCGCGAAAGCTCGCTCGAGAACGGCGGCGCGCTCTCGGGCGGCGGCAGATATGGGTCGTGGACGTCGAGGTAATTGAGTAAGGCAAAAAATGGCCGCGAGCCGACGCCGTCGAGCCAACGCAAAAACTGGCGGTTGAGGTCTGCCGCCCGCTTGCGCCCTGGAATGTCGAAGTAGCCGAAGCGGGGCAGCAGCGTGAGAGCCAGCTTCTTGCCGTAGGCGGTGCGGGTAACCTGATCGCTGAGCGAGTTGCTGTACACCTCGAAGTGCGTGAACCCCCGGCCCAGGCCCCACTCCGGGGTGACGTACGTGGTGTTGGCGGCAAAGGCGGCGGTGACGTAGCCGCGAGCTGCGAGAACTTCGGTCAAAGTCGGATAGGCACCGTCGAGCGCGCTGAGCCAGTCCGCCTTGTGCTCGTACGGTAGACGGCCGGTGAGCAACGTCGCGTGCGACGGCAGCGTCCACGGTGAGTTCGCGATCGCGCGATCGAATGCGACGCCGGTGGCGGCTAGCTGATCGAGGTTCGGGGTAGTAAGCCGCGCATGGCCATAGGACGAGAGATGGTCGGCGCGCAAGGTGTCGAGCGTGATTAGGAGCAGATTGGGTGGGTGCGCGCCCGACTCCGGTAGTGCCGCCAGCGCCTGGCGTTCACGCCAACCATCCCAGCCTGCGCCAAAACTCCCCGCGACCAGCGCCGCCAACAGCAACACCGCGGTGCTATTGGCCACCAGCTGCACGAATCGCTCTTCTCGGCGGCGTAGCCAACGCCCGCATTGGATGGCGAGCCCCAGACTCAACAGCAACGCCGCCCAAGGGCTCAACTTGCCGAGGGCCCAGAGCAGCCCGCAGAGGCTCAGCCAGGCGAACAACCCCCCTGCCTGCGCTACGGTCGCGGGCGCCGGCAGCAGCCGGCTGACGAGGGCGCCCGCGAGCGCCACCGCGAGAAACAGCAAGACGTTGACGGCCGGTGCCACCCACAGAATGTCCGCCGAGTTCAAGAAGACAAACCCGGGCACTCCCCGCAGCGTGGTCTTTATTCCGCCTTCCACCAGCCCGGTGACGAGGCCGAACCAGATGGCGAGCAGAAACATTCGGGTGGGGTTACTCGGAGACACGTTTGATGCCGGCTCTGTGCCGGCGCGAGCCAGCCCCGGCCTCAGGCAAGCGGCCGGTAAAGAACGAGCCGCGAGCGCAAAGCGGCGCAAGTCGGGGCTGGCTGTCGGAGTTCGCCGTTACGGCAACTGCAGGATCCGCTTCACCGAGGGGACGCAGAGCACGTTCGGGCCTGTCGCCAGCTCGGTTTCTTGCCCGAATTGGTTACTGACTGCCAACTGCTGCGGTATGAACGGCGGCTGCCCGGAAGCGTCGCGGATGTAGTAACACTCGAGGTGTGCCTGCGGATGCAGGAGGCCCTCGCCGTTCTTGTCGACCGGGTTGCAGATGAGCAGCGGCCGGAAGACGTGCGTGGTCTTGGTCTCGAACTGGTCGACCAGGGTTACGGTGCTGCGCAAGCCTTCTTGCGTGTCCACGTTGTAACACTTGAAGTGATCGAGGCACTTGGCGGGATTAAGCTGGCCCACACACTGCCCCGCGCTGCAGGCGTCGGGGTTGGTGCACTGGTCGCCGTCGTCGCAGGCGACGGTATTCGGCGCATTGATGCAGGCGCCGCTGCCGGCATCGCACGAATCGTTGGTGCACAGGTTATGATCATCGCAGTTCTTCGGTGTCCCGACACAGGTCAAATTCTTGGTGCACTGATCCTTGGCGGTACAGGGATTGCCGTCGTTGCACTCCCAGCCAATGCGGGGGCCGTGTTTACAGATGCCCATCACCTCCGCCTCACACGACGGCCGCCCACCGCCCGGCGCCGGCGCGCAGTAATCCGAGGTGCAGTGATTGCCGTCGTCGCAGTCAGCATTGCGGCAGCACGAAGCCGTCTGCGCCGACAGCGGGTTAGGGCGCAACATCGCCACCGCAGCAATGCCTGCGATCCCCACTAGGGCCGTGTAACTGATGCTTTTCATGATCTTTCTCCTTTCCTCTGCTGTTATGGTGATCCCCTAACGAACTGGCGGGCGCGAGATGCGCCTAAGTGCTGGGTTGTGAACATGCCGGCCCCGTCTCGATCGGCGACGGCCGGGGGAGAATCGCCCTGAGTCGCGCGGGCCAGAGCGAGGATACCCGCCCGAAGCCGAGGCGTAGAGCTACGATCAGCAACTGGCATGCCCTGCTATATGCCACGGCAGCACGCGCACTATCGCGGTAGGGCGTAAACCTGTCTCCGTTGATCGAGAAATATTTCTCGCCGGCAAGCATAACTCACTGCCGGTCATTGTGCTGGCGGGGTGAACCGGTCAGCGCCGCCGGTAGAAGGTGAAAAAGCGGAAGGCCCCGCTGTCGCCAAGTTGAACGCTCACGCGTTCGTAACGCTGGTGGAAGTCGGCGGCCGCCCAGATTTCACGCTCGGAGCGCTGGACCAGCTTTCCCGCCATCTCGCCATCGGCAATCGGGTGCGGCAACACCGCGACGTTCCCGAGCAGGATGTAGTCTGGGCTGCGCGCCAGGACGTAAGCGCCGTCGCCCTTTTCGTGGCCGGCGCGGCCTGCGCCCACGTTCGCCGGCTGCCGGTGGGCGATGTGGACGTCGTTGAGGCCGAGCATGTCGATGACGTTGTGGGTGGTGTGATAACCGATAGCGCCCGCCGGTGTGGCCGCGATTACGGCGCCCGGCGGTGCGTGGGTTTCCAGCCACTGCGCCGCAATCTTGAGGCGGTCGACGAAGTAGTTGTCAAACCAGAGGTAGCGGTGATCACTACCCGTGCCCGGGAAGGTCAGCCCCGATTGCGGCTCGTACCAGCGGTGCGCGGCTGGAAACAGCACCACACCCAGCGTCTGGCGGGCCTCGAATGAAAGCGCTACGGCCAACAGGCCGGTGGCCGCCCACCGCAACCAGCGCCCATGTGCGGGGCGCACGCGGGCGGCGCAGCGCCCGTAAGCGCCCGTGAACCCCTCTTGTGCCAGCAAGCAGAGCAGCGGGCCAACGCAAGCGACGAAGCGGAAGAACGCCAGCCCGTCACCACCCACGTACACGATGTAGGTAAACTGCGCGGCGACGACCGCCAGACAGACGTTGACCAGATGGGGCCGCTTGCGCTGCAATAGCAGGACGAGCAGAAACGGCAGCACCAGGGCACCGTCCCACTTGAGGTAATCGACGAGATAGCGCGCCCCGCGCCGATACTGCTCGAAGCCGCTACCGACTTTGGCGTAAAACGTGTTGGGGAACGGATAGCCGTAGTAGCTGAGCCGCCACACGTAATAGGGCGCGTAGATCGCCGCGAAGCCCAAAGCCCAGGCGAGCAGCCGCGCGCTCGTCTGCTGTTTGCCACCACGAACCGTCGTCCACAGCAAGTGAGCGGACGCAACCGCATATAACAACACTCCCTCGGGCCGAGTCAGCGCGGCGAGGGCGAAGAGCATGCCGGCCCCGGTAAGATTCCGGCCAGACTCCAAGGCGGTGGCGTAGGCATAGACACTGCCGAAGACCAGGAGAGCGAACAGCGTGGTTTCCAAGCCGCCGGTGGACCAGGCGCAGAACGAGGCGTTGAAGGCGAGTAGGGCGCCGGCGACCAGAGCAAAAGGCCCCGCTTGCCGGTGCAAGTGCCGAGAGGCGAGCAGCAGCAGCAGGATTACCGCCGCCCCACAGGCTACGCCGAGAATCTGTGCTGCCAACAGCAGATCGCCGGCCGGTACCATCCAGGCGAAGCCGCTCAACAGCAGCAGCCACAGGAAGTTGGTGTAACCTTCGACCCGCTCGCCCGGGTTGTACACGATGCCCTGTCCGGCCACGAAGTGCTTCACGTAACGAAAAGTGATGAAACTATCGTCGGCAACGTAGTTGACGGCGTAGCAGTGCCACGCATAAGCCAGCAGCACCAAGCCGGCCCCGGCGTAATAGGTCATCCCCGGCAGTGATCGGTAAGCGTCGCCGGCGGTGCGGGTAGGGCGCATTACTGGTACGCTTGCAGCAGCCCAGCAAAGGGCTTCCAATCACGGGGAGCAATCAGCGCCGCCAGGCGAGTGCCGAGTTCGCTTACGACCTGGCGGTGCTCCGGCGCGCCGGCAAGGTTGTGGGCTTGCTGCTCATCACTGTCGCGAAACAGCTCGATGGTGCCCTCCTCGTGAAGCAGGAGTTGCCACTCCGAGGTGGTGATCGACTTGATGGCGCCGCGCCGCCCCAGCGGATAGGCGGGATTGGGCACGATGCCCGGGAGTGACTCGGAAACGGCAAAGGCAGCCGCTGCTCCATCGCCGCCTCCGTGCATCCAGGCTGCGGCCAGCGAGTGGCCGGGAAAGGGGGCGCCGGCTCCGACGCCGGCGAGGTCGACCACCGTTGCCGGCAGAGCTTGCAGACTGACCGCGTGCGGCAAGCGAGCGCCCGGCGGCACCTTCGCGGGATAGCGGATTACGAGCGGCACATGGATCAGGTCACGATACATGCTGTTACCGTGGCCAAACAGGCCATGGTTACCGAACGACTCGCCGTGGTCCGAGGTCACGATGACCAGCGTGCGCTCGCCGAGGCCGCGCCGATCGAGTTCCGCGATCAGCGCGCCGACGGCGCTGTCGAGGTAGCTGAGCGAGCCGTCGTAGCCGTCGATTTCCGCTTGCACTTCGGCGGGAGACAGCTGCCGTCCGCCGGTGAAATCGCGGGGAAACAGTTCGGAATTGACCCGGTCGCCGCGGCAGGGGTAATCGGAGAAACGCCGGTCATATGGCGCAGGGGCCAGATAGGGGTCGTGAACGTCGAGGTAGTTCAGAAACGCAAAGAAGGGCGCCGGCCGCCGGCTGTCGAGCCAGCGCCAGAACTCGCGGTTGACGGCTAGCGCCCGCTTGCGCCCGGGGATGTCATAGTACCCCAGCCAAGGCAGCGCTTGCCCCAGCAACTTGCCATAGACTGTGTGCACGACCATGTCGCCGGCGCTCTCGAAGTGGTCCTCGTAAGTGGTGAAGCCGCGCGCCAGGCCGCTGCGGGCGCTGCAGTAATAGTTGTTGGCGACAAAGCCGGCGGTGGCGTAGCCCTGGCCCGATAGGTATTCGGCCAGTGTTGGGTACCGGCCGCCCAGCGGGCTGCCGCCGGCGCGATGCTCGTGGGTGTAGCGGCCGGTCATGATCGAGGCGTGGGACGGCAGCGTCCACGAGTCGCTGGCAAAGGCGCGCTCGAACAACGCGCCCTGACGGGCCAAGGAGTCGAGATGGGGCGTCGTCAGCCGCTCGTAGCCGTACGCGGAGACGTGATCGGCTCGCAGCGTGTCCAAGACGACAAGCAGGATATTGGGCGGTTCGGCGCGCGGCGCCGCCGGCGTCGTACCCGCGATGCCAAGGCCTCGACTTGCCAGCGTGCTCCAGCTGCCGCCCAGCAGCACGCCGAGTGCAGCGGCCGCCAGCGCTCGGCGAAGCAGCATTGGAGCGCGGTGGTGCGTGCGGGTATAGCGGTAGAGCTGAACGCTCACACCCGTAGCCAGTAGTACGCAGGTGAGCGGCCGCAATCGTCCCATGGCCGCCAAAGGAGCGTAAATCGCGCCGGCGCCAAACAGTGCGTAGTAAACGGGAAGAGCGGCACGGGTGAGCCGGCAGAGGCGGCTCGCTGCCGCAGTGAGGCCGCCGACTGCGGCGAACAGCAGGGAGTTGACTGCCGGGGCGATCCAGAGAATTTCCGGCAGCAGATCGTTCCTCCATCCCAACGGGTCGGGAACGATGCTCAGCCCCCAATAGATGAGGGCTTCCGCGAGCCCGCAGATCAAGCCGAACGATGCGGCGACCGTTACGATCAGCGCAAATGATGGCGCCGGCGGCGTTGATTGCCCGGGTTGCGCAGGTGAAGAGGTAACGTTCATGGGTATGCGTGCCGACTACTGGGGCGACTTCAGCGCCACCTGCGTGGCGATGGTGCCGGCGATGGTCTTGGCGACTACCTCGTGGCCGGTCGCGCTCCAATGCCCGTCGTCGGCAAAGTAGGTCAGTGCTCCGTTGGCGGCGGCTTGCTTGAGGGGCGCGGTCAGATCGACGTAGGCGATGTCATTGGCGCGAGCCCAACCTTCGAGCCGCACCGGCAAATCGTTCAAGGTCCACGCGCGCGGATAGGCGTCCTCGGCGAAATCGCACAACTCGCCGTAGACGCGAAACTTCGTCGGCACATAGGCGAGGAGCAAAGTCGTCCCGCTGGCCGCCGACAGCCGTTGCGCCTCCAGCAGTTGGTGCTGGGCTATCTCCAGGCTTGCCAGTTCAGCCGGCGACAGCGGCGCAGCCGCAAAGCCGAAGTAAAGCGTGCGTGCTTCTTCGTCGTAGGGGTGGCGCAAGCGGCAGGAGCGCCTCTGCGCCTCGGCACCGTCGCTGATGCCGTTTGATGTTGTCAACCGCCCGAGCGCCAAGATCGTTTGTTTGGTGAACGAGCGGTTGGCGAAGCGGTCCAGCTCCTGAACGTACTCCGCCGAGTGCCGGGCAAACTGGCGGTAACGCTCCACGTCCAGCAGGTCGTTACCCTCGAAGAAGAACCACACCGCCACTTGCGGGCGCAGCGGCAGGCCGTAACGCCGGAGCACTAGCAGCTCCTGCTGCGGGCCGTAGCCGGAAAGGCCGAGATTGGCGACCTCAACGCCCAACAGCTGGCGTAAGCGGCTGGACACCAAAGCAGCTTCCGCCACTAGCCCGGCTTCCAAGAATGAGTCGCCGATCAGCACCATCGCTGCCTGCTTGATCTCGCGCTCGTTGCGGAAGCCGTTGCGATCGTAGCGCACGTCGACCTGATAGCGGCGAGGTGCGGCGATGCCGAGCCAGTAGACTAGGTCGCCGGTGGTCTCACCCGCGATCCGATAGCCTGGACGCCGCGTGTACATCAACTCTCGGTCGAAGCGATTTCTTGGGTCTTCCCAGGCCTTGCGCACGCCGCCAAAAGTCGCCGCACCGGCGGGGGCGAGCAAGAGCCGGTAGTCGGCAAGACCGACGAGCGCCGGTATCTCCAGGACGCCAAGCGTTAAGCCCAGGGCGCCGGTGGCCAGCCCGCAGTTCATCAGCTGCTTGCGCAGTGGTTGCCGGGCCAGCGCGCAGTACACGCCCCAGCCGAGCGCGTACGACGCGGCCAATAGGTACATGAACGCCGAGGGTGAGTAGCGTCGAAGAACGACCGCGGACGGATCATCGGGAACCGCCAGCTGGCGGGCGAGTACGACCATGGCGAGGAGGCACAGCGCGGCGAGCGCCAAGCGGACGGCGATCGCGGGTGCGGCGGGGCGCCGTGATGCCCTGCCGGTCTGGCCGCTGTCAGAAGCTGCCGGCAACGCGAATGTCCACAATGAAAGCATCTTGGCTGCCGCCGCGATACGCCGGAAAACGGGCGCTGTGGGTGGGGAAGTTGGTGGCTTCGGTTTCGCCGAGGATGACGAAGCGAGTCGCGCCGTCGAAGATGGAGCTGCGCGCGTAATCGAGCGCGCTGCCGCCGGCATAGGTCGCGTAGAGGATCTGCGTGAAGTCGGCTGACAGCCGGGCGGCGAACATGTCGCCGCTGCCGTGGTTGCTCGGCTGAGCGGCGTCCGCCGTTGCCGGAAAGTTGCTGGAGAAAGTCGCTCCCGAGACGTAGACGCTGCCGTCCGCTCCCACGCTCACGCCCTCAACCCCCTCGCCGAGCGTGCCGCCGAGATAAGTGCTGGCCATGAGCTGGGTGCCGCCAGAGGAGAGCTTGGCGACAAACCCATCGCCCGGGTAGTTCGTGCCCTGACCCGTGCCTGCGCCACCGGAGCCGCCGTAGTGTGGTTGCAAGACACCCGGTGTCGTCGGGAAGTTGGCCGACAGCGTGGTCGCGGCCACATAAACATTGTGTTGCCCGTCGACCGCCAGGCCGTGAGTTTCGGTGAACTCGTTCGCCGCGCCGCCGAGATAAGTGGCCCACAGCAGGCTGGCCCCGTTTGGCGCCAGCTTGGCTACGTACATGTCCGTACCGCCGTTCGCGCTGCGGTCGTAGGCGCCGGCCGTGGTCAAGGCGTCGGTCGAGATGCTGTGGGCCAGATAGTAGACCCCGGTGTCGTCGGCGCGAATGCTGGGCGTGCCGGTCTCGTTGCCGGTGCCGCCAATGTATGTGCACCACAGGACCGCGCCGGCGGTGGCGTTGAGCTTCGCGACTAGTCCGTCGCGGCCTCCCGCAGGCGTCGTGTGAAAGGTCCCCGCGGTGATGTGCTGCGAGCTGTGGCCGGCTTCGATGCTCGATGCCGGATAAACGTTGTCGGCGGCGTCGACGGCGAAATCCCGGACGATGCCGCGATCGCCGGTGCCCCAGTACGTAGCCCAGAGGAGCTGCGTGCCGTCGGCCGAAAGCTTGGCGAGGAAACCGTCCTGGAGCCCATAGAGCGACTCGGGATCGGTATCGCCGGCAAAAACCTTTTGCACCACGCCGGAGGTGGTTGGGAAGCCGGCGCCCGCGCGCCCGCCCACGATCACGTTGTTGGCACTGTCCAACTCGATCGCGTAGGCGCGGTCGTAGTTGGGGCCGCCAAGCAGGGTGGACCAGATGATGCTCTGGCCGGTGGGATCGAGCTTGATCACGAATACGTCGACGTTGCCGTTTGCGGTGCGGTCGTAGGCGCCAGCCGTGGTCAGAAAGTCCGCCGAGTCGGTACCGCCGGTGACATAGATATTGCCGGCACTGTCGGTGACGACGTCGCGCGCCTGATCGTAGCCGCTGCCGCCGAGGTACGAAGCGAAGTCGAGCACCGGCACAATGGTGGCTGCGCCGGTGGCAGTCGCAGTTGTAGTATGCGTGGCCGTTGCAGCAGGCGACGCAGAAGGCGTGGCCGAAGGCGTGCGGGACGGCGTGGCGCTCGGTGTTGGCGTGCTGGTTACCGTCATGGTTGCCGTGCGTGTCTTGCTGGACGTCGCGCTCGGAGATGCCGAGGGCGTGGCTGAGCGTGTCAGCGACGGTGTCGCACTCGAGGTCGGCGAGGTTGTCGTGGTTGCAGTGCGCGTCGCGCTGGAGGCAGCAGTTGGCGACGCGGAAGGGGCGGTTGAAGGCGTCAGCGACGCCGTTGCACTTGGTGTCGGCGAAGGTGTCGGCTGGCTGCTTGGCGTTCGCGACGGTGTCGCGGTGGCGGTTGCTGGGGGCACCGGCGACGCGGTTGGAGACGGCGCCCGCGACGGCGTTGGGCTGGCGGTCCGAGATGCGCTCGGCACTGCCGACGTTGTTGGCGTCATGGTGGGGGAGGCGGTCGGCGGCGGCCGCAGGAGCTGGATTTCGAGCGGCAAGTCGCCCGCTGAAATCCGCCCATCCCCGTTGACGTCCGCGCTCGCGCAGCTGCTGCCGGTGAAGGGCAGTTCGAGCAGTATGGCTAAGTCGGCCGCAGTCAGCCGGCCGTCGCAGTTGGTATCGCCGGTAAGGCCGAGTGCAGGCTGGCTCTGAAGCAGGGCCGCCACTACAGCGAGGAGCGACACTCGTAGTAAGCGAGCAAACACATTGATACGCATGCGCCGGCAGGTGAGCCCGAACAGACTAAGCCGGATGGTCCGAATCAGGGACCGAGAGAATCGCCTCGAGTCTGGCCCCGAGCTGGGCCGACGTCACCCGGCCGCTGGGTGTATCGGCCAAGTTGTGAGTTTCGGCTGGATCGGCGGTGAGACGGTAGAGTTCGGTCTTGCCGTCTTGCCGCCGAATCAAATGCCACTCGGCCGTCACCAGCGACCGGACCCATCGGCGGCTGTTGGGCCACGCGCGCGGCACACCGTCGCGGGCGGCAATCTCCGAAACAATCGGCTCGTGCTCGCGATCGGCCCCGCCGGTCGGACTACTCCACAGCTCTGCAAGCGATCGGCCCGGAAAGACGGAGGGTTCGCCCGGAAACAACAGCGAAGTAACCGTCACGGGGATGTCCCGCAGGCTGACCGGGGCTGCGATTCGCACGGGAGCGGGTACTAGCTGCGGAAAGCTGACAATCAAAGGCACGCGAATTTGCTCGCGGTAGAGGCTGTTACCGTGTTGGAACAGTCCGTGATCACCAAGCGACTCGCCGTGGTCGGAGGTCAGCACGACGAGGGTGTCGTCGAGTAGGCCGCGAAGACGCAGCTGGTCGAACAGGTGCTGCAGTTCGGCATCGAGAAACGCCAGCGAACCGTCGTAGCCCGCGGCCAGCAACGAAACGGTGTCGGCCGAGCCGTCGGGTGAATTCGGCGGCACGAAGGTGAACGAAGGCTCGCGGGCGCGCTGCTGTGGATCCATGAAGCGGGTGTGAAAAGCGCTGGGCGAAACGTAGGGCGCGTGGGTTTCGACGTAGTTCAACAGAACGAAAAACGGCTTCACCTGGCGCGCATCGAGCCAACGCAGGAAGGCGCGATTGATGTCGCCGGCACGCTTTCGCCCAAAACGGTCCCGGTAGCCCAACCGCGGCAGCAGCTTGCCGGCAGCCAGCTTGCCGTAGACCGTGCGCGCAATCATATCGGTCACGGAGCAGAAGTAGTCCTCGAAGTGGTGAAAGCCCCGGTCGAAACCGCTGTTGCGGGTTAGCCACCAGGTGTTGGCGGAGAATGCCGCGGTGCCATAGCCGTGCGCCGCCATGACTTCGGCAAGCGTCGGATAGCGCTTGCTCAGAACCGGCCGCTGTGCGTCGGCGCCATGCTCGTGCACGAGACGACCCGTCACCAGAGAGGCGTGGCTCGGCACGGTCCACGAAGAGGGCGCAAAGGCGTTCTCGAAGACCACGCCCTTCTGTGCCAGCGCATCGAGGTTCCGGGTTGTCTGGCGCCGGTAGCCATAGCCGGACAGATGATCTGCTCGCAGCGTGTCGAGCACGATGAGCAAGACATTCGGCGAGTTGCGGCCCGGCCGGGCCAGATGGCGCAGTTGGCTCGCCTCGCGTACGCCGCTCCACACTGCCGTTGTTGCCGCAATACCCGCGGTGATAAGCCCGAAGCCGTAACAACCCGCCCCGAGCAGCCGGCGCAGCCGGGCCGGCTCCGCCCGCCGGCACCAGCGCGCCAGTTGTGCCGCTAAGCCCAGAGCCAACAGGCACGAGGCATAGGGCCGAATGCGACCGGTGACATGAATCACCGGCAAGAAGGCGAGCCAGCCGAAGAGCACAAGCGACACGGTAGCCAGATCAGTGCGACGCAGCAGCGGCAGGCGCATCCACCAGCTAGCGGTGCCCGCCCACAGCACTCCCACCAGCAGGAAGGGAATGAGGTAGATCCACGGTGCAACCCACAGGATATCCGCCGACACGTTGAACTGGCGCATCTCCCAGGTGAGCCAGTCCGGCACCAAACGAATGCCGCAGAAGACGAGGCCTTCGACAAACCCGCCGGCCAACGCGCCGCAGGCGGCCAGGCGTAATACGTCGCCGCGGCGGAACACGGCGCCTACGGCTGTGTCCGACCCGGTGGCAGCCATCGACTTCAGCATTGTCACGAGATGTAACCGAGGCCGCGCAAGCGTTCACGAACCACGGCCTCGGCGTCCGCTCCGTAGCCGCTGTCAGCCTGAGCTCGCAGAGACTGCCCGGACACTAGCGACTTGCCCTGCATCGAGTTCGGTACGTCGTAACCCGCCAACTCGAGCACGGTCGGTGCCAGATCGATGATGCGCGCACCGGCGAGTTCACCCCGAAGCGGGTTGTTGGGCGCAGCCAGTATGAAGCTACCAAACTGCGCGTGATTGCAGTCATCCGGACCGGTATCGTTCTCCAGCACGTGCAGTGTGGGATAGCCGACCCCGCCGATCGAGCGCCAGTAGAGGTCGCCGAAGTGCACGATCAGGTCGGGCGCGACGTTGCGTACGGTGCGGTAGATCTCCTGGGGCTTGAAGACGCGCGTGTCGAGGTGGCGGCCGTGGGCATCGACCGTGGCGGCGAGCTGCGCCTTGATCTCATCGCGAAAGCGCTCGTAGTCGGCCGGATCGATGATGCCCTGGGGCTCGCGCCCTCTGACATTGAAAAAGACGCGCGCGTAGTAGCCGCCCTCGCTCCACACTTTGGTCTTGTCCCAATTCACGCTCAGCTCGCCGAAAGAGGTCACCGTCTTCGGGTACTCATTGAGTACCAGCAGGCCCTCCCGCACCAGCCATTCGTTGACACAGAAGCCGCCGTCGAGCCGCTGGGCGCCATGATCGGAGAGCACCAGGACGAGCGTGTCCTCATCGAGTAACTCCAGCAGCGTGCCGACCTCGTGATCGAGATAGGCGTAGTAGTCGCGAATGACCTCGGCATACGGGCTGCCGGGTTCGTGCAGCACGTGCTCGGGATCATGGAACTTCCAGAAGCCGTGCTGGATGCGGTCCAGCCCGATCTCGACAAATTGGAAATAGTCCCAGTCAGGCTGGCGCAGGAAGTGGCGTACCACCTCGAAGTGCTTGCGGGTCATGGCGAAGATCTCATCGCGGAGCCACGCCTTCTTGTCCGTGCGGAAGCCTTTGACGTCCACCGGATAGTCACCGACGAGCTGCGTAATTGCGTCCTTGGCAGCGGCGGGATGGGTGTAGGTATCGCGCTGCGGATCGGGGGTGAGGAAGCAGCCGATGCACAGGCCGTTGATCTTGCGCGGCGGATAGGAGGGCGGCACGCCGATGATGTTGGCACGCTTGCCCTCGCGCGCCACCTGATCCCAGACGGTCAGCTCTTGGATCGACTTGGCGTTGGCGATGCCGAGTCCCGCGTACGAATGATCGGTGCGATTGCGGAAGCCGTAAACGCCGAGCGAGCCGGGGTCCTGGCTGGTGGCAAAGCACATCCACGCCGGCACTGTGATCGGCGGGATCACGCTCTCCAGGCGGCCGTAGCAACCGGCCTCCATCAAACGGCGCAGGTTGGTGAGGCGCTCGTCCGTAAACAGGATCTCCGGAGTAGCGCAGTCGAGACCGATGACCAGAGCCTTCATTGTAACAGTGACACTCCTTCCATCGCCGGCCCCTTGGGCACGCCTAGGGCCGCCAGGATCGTTGGCGCCAGGTCGAGCAAGCGGGCCGCGTCACCGCGAAAACCGCGGTTCATCAGCAGCACGCCCGGCACCAGGCACGGGTCGATGATGTGGTCGCCGGCCCACTTCTTGAGATTGTGCTCGAAGTGTCCGGCGGGAATTCCGCCCAACGCCGTCGCCCAGGACACCCGGTAGCCGGCGGCGAAGTTGACCAGCAGATCGGGTGATTCGGCGGCGTACGGCCCGCGGTACACCTGCGCTCGCGTCAGCACGGCGCGGATGGCTTGGCTTCCGCCCGCGGGATCTTGCAGGCCCGCTAACCCCTTGGCAATGCTCGCCCCGAGTGCAGCGGCATCGCCGGGCTCAACCACACCCTGTCCTTCTCGTCCTTTCAAGTTGAAGTAGATCCCGCTTAGCCCCAGGGCGTAAGCGCGTGTCCGCGCCCAATCCACGTGGTGGAAGAAGTCGCCCGGATCACCGGCGCGCGCGCCGGACCGCAAGGCCAATAGGCCTTGGTCGTGCAGCCAGGTGTTGAGATGGACTCCGCGCTGAAAGCTGTTCATGCCGTGGTCGCTCAGGACTATGAATAGTGTCTCGTCGTCGGCGCGTTCGAGCGCACGACCGACGACCGCATCGCAAGCGCGGTAGTGCTCCTCGATTACCCGCGCCATCTCGGCTCCGGCGCCGGCGGCCGCGCCGTTGCGAAAGCGCCAGAACATGTGTTGAACGCGGTCGGGGGTGTCGAACAGGCAGAACAAGAGGCCGCTGCTGAAGCGATCCAGCTCGTAGGTGAGCATGCGCTCGCGCTCGTGCAGCACGGCGTTGCAGTGATCGAGGTACGCGCTCTCGCCGAAGCGGCCGTTGTTGAGCCCGCCGTGATCCTCGACCATGCCCGTGGTGTAGAACGTGCCCACCTGCGCCGCTAGCTCGCGCGCGTAATCCGGCGGCGAGCTGATCGGGAACATCGGCGCCTCGGGATCGAAGTTGACCGGACTGGCGTACAATTCGAGCACCGGGGCGCAGTGCACCAGATGGAAGCGGACCATTCCGCGCACCGACTGCAGCAGGCCGGTCTTGAACTTCACTCTCAGCCAGTCACTCCACTCGCCTTCGCCGATTCCCAACACCTTGGGTTGTCCCTCGGAGCGAATCACGACCCGGCGGGCGGCGGGCTCGACCTGTACGGTTATGTCGCAGCGGAAGTCGGCGCGCGTTTTCGGATCACGTGGGCCGATGATGTACGTGCGCACACAACCGCTGCCGTCGGGTCGAACGGGGATGATGTGCTCATTCTCCTCAGCCGGCGTGTGCTCCTCGGCGGTGTACAACGTGGCGGTGCCGAGGCCGCCACGCAGGTCAGGAACGCCCATGCCGGAGAGCATACGGCCACGGATCGCGTCCGGCGGAAACGTGCACGGAAAGCGCACGATCGTGCTGGCGATGCCGGCGGCGGAGAGCAGCTCCCACAGCGGCGTGCCGCGGCGCAGATTGACGGCTTTGGGTGGCAGGTACGCGCTCTTCTGCTCATAGCGGTTGAGCGAGAAGTCGGGCAGGTAGGTCTTGGGATCGCGCCGCACGAAGTCGAAGATACCGTGGCCACCGGGATTGGTGCCGGTGGCGAAGGTCGACCACGCCACCGGCGTTTGCGCCGGATAGGTTGTCTCCACGCGTGCGTACCCACCCGCGGCCTGCAGCCGCGCCAAATGCGGCAGCTCGCCGGCCGCTAGCATCGGCTCGGCAATCTTTGGCTCCAGGCCATCCAGGCCAATGACGATGACCTTCTTCATCCCTACGCGCGGCTCCTTTGCCCCGACAGCCCCTTGGCCAGCAACCGCCAGCCCTTGCGCACCAGCGCAACCACGTGCTGCCAGACTATCAGCAGTACCCCGATTGCGGCGCCCACCGCCGAGGTCAGCGGCAACATCTGGTCCGGCCCGATGTAGAGCGGTGCGACCGCGTGCAGGGTGGACCGAGCCGAGTCCAGATGAACCATGAGAGTAAACAGTGTCATTGTGTGTGATCCTCCTTTCGAACAACCTCGTGGGTTACGCCGTGTGCCCGGTTCCACGCTCCGTGCCCGTACTCCACGCGCTCCAGAGGTGGTGTGACGGCGCCAATTGGAGGGCGCCGGTCGCTTGGCGCCGGGGGCGGGGTGGTGCGGGCGGAATAGCCACCAGGTAGCATTCCTCGCCAGAACTCCCACACCAGGGCTGCGCCCAGGCCAGTCAGCAGAAACAGCTCCGGCAGCACCATCACCCGGTAGCGCATCTTGGCAAAGAAGAGCGAGTACCCGAGGGCGTAGCCGATCGGGACGGCAACCAGCAACAGCACCGCCGGGGAGCGCCGGCGCCAGGCCACGGCTAGACCGGCGAATGCCAGGAGCAGCTCGGCGCCAAAGCTGATCGCACTGATGTTGTCGCGCACCGCGGTGTTGAAGCTCGGCGCTCTCGGCAAGCGGCGATCCTTGGCGTGGAGCGCGTCACGCCCGGACTGCGTGTCGGTTTCCAGCCGCGTCGGCCGCAGCTCCCAGAAGTAGCCGAATTGCCGCAGCGTGCGATCGGCAAACCCGCTCGGGTCATCGTACGCGCGCCGCAGCAGCGAGCTGCCTACGCCGTTGTTCCAGGCATACGAACGCCATGCTTTCGGTGTGTTCTGCTGAGCGCTGCGAGAAATGGTGACGAGGCGGCCGTGCACACGGTAGTTGCGATAGGTCCACGGCAGCAAAGCCAGCAGCAACGCTAGCGCCAGCGCGCTGGCGTGAAGCAGACGCCGGCGAACGGGCAGGGGAGTTGCCAGCACCGCCCAAGCGATGAAGAGCGGCGGAATGACCAGTGCCACCGCCCGCAACTGCGCCACCACTCCAAGCAGCAATCCGGCGAGCAGCGACCAGCCGATCCGGTCATTGCGCCAGGCGGTGAGCGCCGCCAACAGCGCGGCCAACAGTGTCATGGCGGCGAGCGACTCGGCGTAGAACAGCGCCCCGGTGACCACCAGCAACGGGTCGAAGGCGTACACCAGGGCGGCAAAGGCCGCGGCGGTGGTCCCAAACAGGAGTCGCCCTAGCCGGAAGATCAGCACGGTGCCCAGTGCAGCGGCGACGGCGTGGAGCATGCGCAAGGCCAGCACGTTACCCGGCGCAATCGCAGATAGTGCGCTGAGGAAGAGAGGAAAGACCGGCTCTCTGCTGTAAGTGGCGCCGAAGCCGCCACCGGCGAGAATCCGCCGCGCGGTGTCGAAGTAGTCGGTTTCGTCGACGAAGTGAAATCCGCCACCGAGCTGCATCGCCGCCACCAGTCGTGCGACTGCGGCGAAGGTAAACAGCAGCAAGAGTAGCCCGGGCTCGCTCCGTAGCCAGGCGAGCGCCGCCGAACGCGCCGGCGCGCAAGCCTGTTCCGGTAAAGGCTGATTGGTCAATGGAAGACCCTGTAGATCGTAAGCGCAGCTGTCAAGCCCAACCGGCCCGTGCGGAGGCGACACTGCGACGGGGAATACAAAGTGTTTCATGATGCTACTATCCTGACTGGACGGCTTACGAGGGCGCCGGCCCGAGCAGTGGCGTCAGTCCTCAACTACGTGTGACTCGAACTCGCTCCGGTACTGGGCCCAACGTCTGGCGTCGAAGTGGCCGTCGTCCCGCAGGCACTCCACCGCCGCGTACGCCATGGCCAAAGTGTGGTGGGTGTTGTCGTGCGCGAACAGGCCTTGGCGCCCGAAGGTGAGTACGCCGGCAAGCTCGCCAATCCACCGGTGCAATTGCTGCAACGGCTCTTCGTAGTCGCGATGATAGATCGGATACGCCTGGGGAAGACGTTTGGTTACCACCGACAGAACCGGCGCACTGACGGGCAACCCGCAGCGAGCCAGCGAGTTGCATACCAGCTCGCCCAGAGCTTCATCAGATGATGCCCACAGCGCGTCGCCGACGGCACACGGCAGCTCGCCGCAGAGAATGGTGCGGTCGGCCGGATCGAGCCGGCCGCTGTAGTTCTTGGGCTCCGACAGCCGCGTCAAGGCGATGTCGCGTCCGGGAAAATAGTGCGCGTCAAAGGGCGTGAACTGTGGCTGCGCGAGCACGAGATAGATCAGCACCATCGCCCGATAATTGATCCGGCCGCAGGCCGCTAGTATCTCCGCCGGCGGCGCCGGCTCGAGCAGGCGGGCCAGCACGGTGACTGGAATCGTTGACCACACCCGATCGGCTTCGATCACAGCGGCAACTCCATCGCGCTCCAGCTCGAGGCGTAGCGGTGGGCCGAGGATCACGCGCCGCACGGTCGTGCGCAATTGAATGTCGGCGCCGAGCGCGCTGGCGGCGCTGGCAATCGCCTGGCTGATCTGGCCGAAGCCGTGGCGGGGATAGAAGAACCGCCCGGCGCCCGGCGGTTTCAAGCCGGGCACCGCCGCGAGCAGCTTGCGCACCATGGCGGCGAGAGAGCCCGCCGCCACCCGCTTGCGGGCCTGCGTGGCGGATAGTTCCTGCGCCGGCAGTCCCCAAATCTTGACGGCGTAAGGAAAGTAGAAATCGCGGCAGATGGTAGCGCCCAGACCGCGCTCCAGTTCGCCGGCAAAGGTGGCGCGGTGGCGTTGCTGCGGCCGGGCGAGCACCTTGCGCAGCCCGTCGCCTGCCACCCCGAGGCTGAACCACCAGGGCAGGTGGAACATCAGGTCGAGAGGCTTGAGCGGAAAATGGATCCAGCGGCCGTGCAGGTAGACTCGGCCGTGACGTGGCCGGTCCAACAAGTCGTGACCGAGCAGCGCGCTGAGGTCGCGAAAAATGTCCGCTTGACAAGCCGGGTGCAGCCGGTGGCTGCCGTAGTCGACCGGTACCCCGTCGAGCGCGACGCTGCCGGCGTTGCCGCCGACAGCGTCGCGTTGCTCCAGTACCGTCGCTCGCGCCTTGCCGCGGCGATGGAGCTGCCAGGCGGCGGCCAGACCGGCCGGTCCGCCGCCCAGTATTATGATCCGGGGCGGCATGTGCAGTCAGCGGCGCGGCGGCGGCGCCACCTGAGCGGGCGAACCCTGACCATGATCCACTCACACCAGGAAGGGAACAAATCGTTTGGTCGCAGCACAGTAATCCTGGTAACCGGGCAGTGCCGCGGCCAGCATCCGTTCCTCGCGCAGCGCTTGGCGGACGACCACCGGAATCAGCAGGCCGACAGCGAGCACGAGCCAAGAATTCAAACTCAACTCCAAACCCAACAACAACAGCAGATCACCGGCGTAAATCGGGTGGCGGGCGTAGCGATAGACACCGCGCGCTATGACGCGCTGTTGGCGCAGCGTCTGGGGCGCCTCGATGTCGGACCAGTTATCTCCCAGCTGGACGCGAGCCACGATCGCGGTGACCAGCCCAACGCTGTAAAGCAAGACGCCCAAGACGCGCAGCCCAGTTGCATCCGTCGCGATCGGCAGAATCTCCGGCAACAGGGTTTGCGCCAGCAAGCCGAGGAGGATGGCCACCTTCACGGATTTCACCAGCAGCAACCATGGCGAGACCGGCGGTGCGGCCCGGGCCGCGGGTCCGTGGGACCGGCGCTTGAGTACCTCCCAGACGGCCTTGTGGACCACCATACCGGCGAGCAGGTAGAGGCGCAGCAGCAGCACCGCCGGCTCCCTCAACGCGCCAGCCGATCGCGGCGCAGCGTACTGCGGCGCAAAGGCGTGATTTCGCCCTCGCGCTCGCCGCGGAATGAGCGGGTGCTGTCTCCGCTTGGTGGCGCCGCAAGCGCTTCGCCGCCTGCGGTCAGTTCCTTGGGTTGCACGCCGAAGGCGGCGTTCGGGCTGAGCCTTCCCAGGCGGGCCGCGACCGCGTCGCCCAACATGCCGATCAGCAGCAGCTGCAAAGCACTCAAGAACGCCAAGATCGCCGACGCCGAAATGTTGGGATCACGCAGCAGGTCGACGCTCATCTTGATCAGCCCGTACGCGAAACAGGCAATCACCAGCGGCAGGAACACGCGCAGCGGGCGGAACAGCATCGCCGTGCGCAAGATCAAGATGGCAAAAGCCCCGGCGTCCCACGGTACGATCTTGGATTCCCCCTGGCGCTGGCGATAGTCGATGGGGAGGTAGCTGACCGCGTACTTATCGCAATGCATCGCCAGCGTGATCGTGGTCGTCCAGCTGAACTGGTCCGGCAGCATCGGGAAGTATTGCATCACCACCTCGCGGTGGAAGGCGCGCAGGCCGCTGTTGACGTCGGGGATACTGGCGTTAGACACGTAATTGGCCAGGCGGTTGAGAAACCATTTCGCCGGTCGGCGCGCGGTCGGGATCTTCACGCTGGTTCCGGTTCGGGCCCCGACCACCATGTCAGCATGTTCGAGTCCGGCGAACAACTCGGGCAGGCGCGCCGCGGGATAGGTGCCGTCGGCGTCGATGATGGCGATCAGATCGTTGCTGGCGGCGGCAATGCCGGTTTTCAAGGCCGCCCCGTAGCCGCGGTTGCTGCGGTGCTGGATCACGCGGGCGCCGGCGGCGCGCGCCGATCCCGCGGTGGCGTCGCTCGAGCCGTCATCGACCACGACGATCTCGGCTTCGAGGTCGTGCTGGCGCAAGTGCTCGCGCACTTCCGCGATCACGTCGCGAACCGCGACCTCCTCGTTATATGCGGGAATAACCACTGTCACTCGTTGAGCCATCGTGTTCTCCTCAGCTGTTGCGCCAGTCGTCAGCCGGCGCCGCCGCCGCACCCGGAACGTCACTACCGGTGTTAACGAGGGAGCGGCGCGCCCGGCAGACGTTGACGGCGCCGTCACCCAGAGTGCCTGGAAACACCTGGGCAATTTCGAAGTCTCGCTCAATGACCTCCCAGATCTCGGGCCGGTAGGCCTTGAGCTCGATCGGCAAGGTGTACACCAGCCACAACCCCGGGTGCGCCCGCCGCAGCGCCTCCAGCTCGTCCCCCGTCTCAGCGACTTGCCAGTGGGGGGCGAAGTAGCGCTGGTAGGCGACCCCGGCCAAACCCACCGCCACCACCGCATCGCCGGGACCGCGCCGCTGCTCGACGTAGTGGCGGGCGCCGGCGAAATCCTGTTTGGGCAGCGCGTAAGCCCGCGGCAGCGACAGGAGCGAGGCCACGATCAGCAGGCCGACGACTGCGGTACCGACGGCGCGCCCCGCTCGCTCACCGGCGCCGGCCGCGAGCGCCGCCAGCCGCGCGGCGCTCATGGTACCGTGCACCGCAATCAGCAGGGCGAAGCCGATGGCGAAGAAGAAGAATCGCGGCCAGAGGTTGTGGCCGAGTACGAGCATGCCGGCCCCCCCCATGACGGCGGGCAGTACCAGGGCAAAACCGGCCAGCCAGTTGCGCCGGGTCAGGCTCAGCCAGCCGGTTAGTGCCACCCCGGCGCCGGCGGCTAGAATAGCCTCGAGTCCGAAGCCGAGACGCAGGCTGCGCAAACTCTCTGTGACTACCCAAAGTGGATTGGTCCATTCCGACGGCAGCGAGACTTCGTGCAGCGCGGTGCGAAAAAACTGCGGCAGCGCCAGCGCGTACAGTTGTAACGTCAGGGTCAGCGCGAGCACGCCGGCCGCTAGCAGTCGGGCCGCGCCGGCAGCAAGCGGCGTGCGCCTGGCCCCGAAGTTAGTGCGGAGCAGAAACACCGCGGACAGCAGGCCATGGGCGGCCGGCACAAACAGCATCGTCATGTGGATCCACATCCCGAGCGCTACCGTGAGCGCGTAAGCGAGCGGCCAGCGCCAGTGGGGGGACTCCAACGCTCGCAGCCACAGCCAGGTCGCTAGCGTGGAGAAGAACATCAGCCCCATGTACCCGCGCGCGTTCTGCGAGAACCAGACGTGATGATACGATACCGCTAGTACCGCGCATGCGAGCAGTGCCTCGCGCGTGCCGGCGATCCGCCGGCCCAGCAGAAACAACGCCCACAGGCTGGCGACGCCGAACACGACCGACGGCAGGCGCAGCGCCCACGCACTCTCGCCGAAAATGCTGATCGATGCGTGCGCCAAGATCGAGAACAACATATGCTGGTTCTGTGACGGGAAAGTCGTCACGATCTGCCCGAGCGGTGAGCGCACGAAGTCCACCAGCGTGAGCACTTCGTCGAACCACAAACACGAGTTCAGCTGGTAACAGCGCAAGACCAGGGCGACCACGCTCAGCCCCGTCAGTAGCAGCCACGGCCGCCGGTCGCGCGCCGGAAGGGCACTGGCCGGCTGGCGTGCGCTGCCGATGGCGGCGGCGCCCAGCAGTGCCGCACCGTGCGCGGCGCACAAGAGCCGAAACAGCGCCGGCCCCCAACTCAGGGCGCCGGTGGCCTGGCCCAGTAGGGCGCGCTCAATTGCCGGGCCATCGACGAGCGCAGCCAGTGCCAGCAGCAGCACCCCGAGACCGGTTACGGTGAGACGAAAGAGCGCCATATTAACGTGGGTTGCAGAATCTAGAAGCGCGCCGGCTCACGACGCGCTGAAGCGAGCGGCCGGGCCCCGAAGCGACGCCGCGGGCGTAACGGCAGTCTCTTCACGCGCCATAACCCCCACACCAGCGCGCCCGACAATAGCAGCAGCGGTGTGGCCAGCAGGCCCGGGGGCAGGTAGCCCATGTGCTCAGCGGTTGTGAGCCACGGCAGTCTCAGTCCTTCTGAGGTAACGTGAATCAAACTCTCGAATACACCCAGGCCTTGTTCGACGTCGCGGTACATGGCTAGGCACCAGGACCAGTATGCGGTGACAATGGCGATACCGGCGGCTACCGCAGTGGGCAGGCCTCGCAGCGCCCCGGCGGCAATCAGAAACAGAAACGGCACGACCGGCACGATGTGCCGTACACCGCAGTTGAATTGCATACGCCCGTACTGATTGGCGCTGCAAAAGAGGAAGAACAGTACGCACAGGCCGGCGATGCACGCCCGTTCTCGAAGGCCGAGGCCGCCGCCGTGCCGCCAGGCGGGCGGATAGAGTGCGAGCAGTAGCAAGGGAGCGGAGGTGAACAGGCCGAAACGCATGTCGAAGGCGGTGGCCCAGGCCAAGTCCAACTGCGGCCAGGCCATCCCGTGGTAACCGAGATCGGAGAAGTGCGCGGGCGGCATGTAGTGCTGCGCCGGATAGAGTGGATGGCCGAAGCAGAGCCACTGTGAGGCCAGCAGCACTGCGATGCCGATGCTAGCGCCGGCTGCGAAGAACGGGATGTCCGCACGCGAGCGCAGCGCCAGCGGCAATGCCCGCCGGCGCGCCAGCGCGTAGAATCCCAGCGCCAGCAGCACTATGAGTCCGCTGTAGTCACAGAGGAGCGCGGCGCCGCTGAGCAGGCCGGCGAGCCAATATCGGGGCTGCCGGGGCGCGCGCGGGTCATCCCACGGCCGCCACAAGAGCGCGAAGGCGAACAGCGCGAAGTGACCGACGACCACGTTCTGGTTGAGCTGCGCCGTGCGATAGAGCACGGGCGTGGCGACGGCGTAGAGCAGCGCCAGCGCCGCCGCGGCGCGCGCCGCGACGTTCAGGCTGGTGAGAATGTGGAACATCACCACCACGCTCAGAGCGGATAGGGGAGCCATGCAAAGGGCTTGCATCACCGCCGCCGCCAAGCCGAATTTGAGCTCGAGGCCGCGTTCCTGCGCCTTGCGATGAAACTCCCTCGCCATCGGATAAATGGTGTCATAGTGCGCCGGGGCTGCGCCGCTGGCGGCGCGGACGCGTAGCTGCCGCTGGACCAGCCGGTCGATCAGCGGACGGGTCAGCAAGTACGGAATCGCTCCTAGCATCGAGACGCCGGGATTGTTGTTGATAAACGCGCCCCGACCCGGTACCGCGAAGATGTCCGGATGAAAGTCGAGATACTCTGAAACATCGAGGCTGAAATGATCGCCGAGAGTCAACGCCGGGTAGATCTCACGCACGGTGTTGGTGGCGAAGTGCAGCGCGAACACCAGCCAACAGGTGAGAAACAGGCGTACGGCAATGCCGCGCGAGGTATGCCGGGCCGAGGCCGACTCCGCTCCGGCCGCAGTGACGAGATGGGTCATCGTGATCTACCGTTGTGCGGCTGCGTCCAACACCGGGCGAGCCAGCATGGCCGCGTAACCCTGCAGTCCAAGCAGGCGGCGGCTGCACCACCATGCCGCCAGCCACACCACCGCCTCCGCGGCGAGCAGGGCGAGGGCTGCGCCAGTGACTCCCGCGCTCGTGTACCCTACGGGGATCAGCACTACCGCGGTAGCGGCGCCGCAGGCCGCCGTCAGCATTTCTGCGCCTTGCCGGCCGGCGGCAATTAGCGCGAAGCGGTAGTGCCCGCTCAGCGCCGCGATCACACACACTCCAGCTAAGCACTGCAGCACGGAGGCCGCCGGCGCGAAGCGGGCGCCGTATACCGTGGTGATGACCGCCGGTGACACCGACACCCAGGCGGCCCCGGCCACCACGCTGCCCCATGTCACTGCCCGCAGAGAGCCGTGAATGAGCTGCGCAAAGGGGCGCGGGCCCTGCTGCCAGGCCCGCGCCAGCGACGGCAGGAGGTTGAAAAAATACAGCCAGACGAAGGTGTGCGCGGCCAGCAGGATGCGCAACGCGCCGGCAAAGAACCCGACATCTTCCGCCGAAGCCACGAGCCCGAGGATCAGCGTGGCGCCCGACATGCGCACCACCCAGAACAGCTGGCTCAGGCCGATCGGAACGCCCTCGCGAAACAGACGCGGCGAGAACGTGATCCGCGCCCGAACCGCAGCACCAAAGTGCCGCCAATACCTCCAGGTGCCGTACCCGGCGGCGCTGCTCACCGCGATTACCTCGGCGGCGGCGACCCGCAACAGCTGCCCGGCGTCGCGCACGAAGACGAACACGAGCGCGGCGAACACCGCCGCACGAATCACCTGCACCGTGGCCACGGTGTTCATCCGATCGTGGCCCTGAAACACCCACTGCAGCAGGAACGGTGTTGCCAGCAGACTCACCCCGTAGATCAGCAGCAGCTGTGTCAGGATGGTCGAGCGATCCAGCAGGCAGGCGAACAGAATGACCCCAGCGTAGGCCGCGAGTGCGAGGATGACGCGCGCACCGACGATCTCCGCGACCAGCGCGGGGGTGTGCGCCGGCTCACGCGCAATTTCGCGCGCTCCGTAAGGGCCGAAACCCTGATCGACGATCAGGCCGGCACACAGTAGCACCGCGCCCGCAAACTCCACGATGCCAAAGCCCTCCGGGCCGGCGATGCGAGCGAGGTAAGCGAAGGCTGCGAACGTGAGCAGCTTGCCGGCCAGCTCCGCCCCAGCCAACGAAAGAAAGTTCCGCAGTAGTTTCATCACGGCGTGTGCGCGGTCGCGGCATCGCTGGCCGGCCGCGAGCCCAAGTCTGCCAGCGGCGGAAACGGCCGCCAGGCCTTACTTCCTGCCAGAACGCGCAACAACTGCAGCGGCTGGAAGGTGATGCTCGGCCAGAGAAAGATCTCATTGGTGCAGTGACAGTCTTTGGCGCAGATCGAACGCCGCAGTGCCGCGGCCGCGGGCGAGCGCCAAATCTCCTGGAATGATTGCTGCCGCAGATTGCCGAGGGGTAAATGCGTTTCGCAGGCGCTCACGTCGCCATTGGAGTAAACCACCGCGCTCAGCACCCCGGCGCGGCAAGGAATCACCTGGCGCTGCTCTTGCGCGGTCTTGACCTTGGCCCACTGCAACATCGGTTCGACGATAGCGCCGTAGCGCCGGCGTTCGCGCGGCGCCCACAACGCGCGCAAGTACTCATAGAGGGCTTGGTACTCGGCCAGCTGTGGGCCACGCAGTGACGGGTTCTTCCGATCGCCGCGGATCAAAGCCAAGTTGTGGTGGGCTATGTGCGGACAGCGCTCGAACAAATAGGTCGTCAGCCGGCGAATCTCCTCCATGTTGTCCGCCGTCGCCGTCGAAATCGCATGCAGCTGGAGCCGCGGATCATCCCGCTGCAACGCCGCCAGGGCGTCGTAGGTCTCCATGGCTTTGGCGAATGCGTTCTTGGTGGCACGGAAGCGGTCGTGAAACTCCGGCATACCGTCGAGCGAGAACTCCACGGCGAACAGACGCAGGCTCGGCTCCTTGAGCGTCTCGCGAATCTGTTCGACCGTGCGCTCGGTGTAGTAGCCGTTGGTCGGAACGTAGATCTCCTTGACACCGTTGGCGCGGATGAATTGGCGGCAGATTGCGCCGAACTCCTTGCGCAAGAACGGCTCGCCCCCGGAGAGATTGAGATTCTCGATGTGCCCGAGATCGTTGGACAGGGCGACCAACTCCTCGAAGGTCAGATCGTCACGGCGGTTGAGGTTCTGCCAGTAGAAGCAGTGCTCACACTTCATGTTGCAGATCGAGTTGATGAACAGGATCACGAACGGCGGACTGGGCACGGCCGGAATGCTCAGGTTCTGCCAGATCAGCCGGGCGTGCTTGGCGACGCGTGTCAGGGCATGCATGCAGCGCCTTCCTTCTTCTCGTCAGGACATCTGTGCGCGCGTGGGCCTGCCCCCGGCTGCGAAAGCGCGGGGGAGCACGGTGCGGCGCAGCCGGCGGGCCCAGCGGCGTGCGGCGAGATAGCGGTCGAGCCGGCCGTGGATCAGGCGCGTGAGCAACTCCGTGGAACGGATGTAGTACATGTCGACGCGTGGCAGCGCCCACAAAGGCTGGCGCCGGGCTCGTTGTAGTTCGGTGGTGCAGGCCGCACGGAACTCCCGCCGGGCGATGCTGCTGGCGGCAGCGCCCACCAAGCCGAACGGATAGGCGAAAGTTTCCACCGGCAGTGCGATGCGATCCTCGATCTCGTTGCGGGCGCCGACGATCTCGTCCTCAGCCGCGGCGGGCGAGAGCCAGCGCAGGTCCGGATGTGTGACCGTGTGACAGCCGATTTCGAGGCCGGCAGCGCAAAACTCGCGGACCTGGTTCCAGGTCAGCGGTGCAGGCTGCCGCTGCCAGCGCCCGGGCCAGCGCCAGTCGATGGTCCGATTGACGAAACCGGTTACCACGAAAACCGTGGCGCTAAAGCCGTGACGAGCCAGTATCGGGAGCGCAACTTCGTAAGTGTTGGCATAGCCATCGTCGAAGGTGAGGACCGCGCAGCGCTCCGGCCAAGCGCCGTTGGCCGCAAGGTGGGCTGCGGCATCAGCCAGCGAGATGCCGCGGGCACCGATGTCCGCCAGGCAGTCCATCTGATCCCCGAAGGCACTTGGAGCCACGGAAATAGCCGAGGCGCTGTTGTCGAGAGAGTGGTAAGTGAGAATCGGCACCGGAATTGGGCTCGAATTCACCGACTCGGCGAACTGTCGCGCGCCGGCAATGGGCAGCGGCTGCGTCATCATCGAGTGGCCGGTTGTACCCCGGCGGCCGGCGCTGCTGCATCGGGCTGCGGGCCGCGAGCGGTCGCAGCATATCCCAAGAACTCTCCCCACGCCCAGCCGGTGAGTAGGCCAAACACGAGCGGGATCGTCGTGGTCATCTGCGCGATCGACCGGCCCTGGCGCCCCATGTGGTGCACCGCGCGGGCCAAGAGCAACACCGGCAGCAGGGGGGCGCTGGCCGCGTACACCAACCGCCGCCAGCCGCTACCAGCGGCCGCCCGCGTCTGGGCAAACGCGCGCCCCCAGTCGATCCGTTCGCGATAGGCCCGGCGGAAGCTGATTGGCGGGCGATGTTGCTGCACCACCAGTCGCGGATCGAGGAAGAGCACCTCGCCACGCGCTTGCAGCGCCCAGTGCACGCTGGTCTCGTGGTAGCTTTCGCACCAAAGCGCGCGTACCGCTTCGAGCGCGCTGCGCTTGTAGGCCACGTTGACGTCGGAGACGTACGCCGCGGGTTGCGGTGTCAGCGGCCGGCCGTAGCGGCCGAAGTCGCAGTAGTAAAGCGCCCAGTTGAGCGCCCGGTCGACGCCGTTGTCGATTGCGCCGCCGATGACTGAGTAGGGCTGCTCGTGCACCTGCAGGACTCGGCGGCACCAATCCGCAGCCGGCACGGCGTAGTCTTCCGTGAGCGCAAGCAGTTCTCCACGGGCCAAGCCCAGCCCGACCGCGCGCCGGCAATCGTAGCGCTGATGCGCGAATGCCCGCAGTGACGGCGCAGGTGCCGTCGCGGCGTCGCGGATCTCGTGGAAGCGGACCGCCGGAAACTCGCTGTGCAGCTCGGCAACCTCGCGGGACCAGTGATCGTAGGGGACGATGATCTCGTGTTCGCTGAAATCGATCTGCGGGCACAACGCCGCCAGGCAGCGGCGCAAGCAGTCCTTGCCGCCGACGACGGCGATGATCACCGACAGTGCGATTGGGCGCGGAGCTGTCGTCATACGTGCTGGTGCTACGATTCGGAGGTCAGGAACGCCGGTTGGCCGGCGACGCGCTGGAGGTTGGGCGCATTACCGGGCAGCGTCAACGGCAAGCCGGCGCGTTTCTGGGCGAGCAAAGCGCGCGTCACGCCGAGGTAGTGATCCAAGAACGCCGGCTCGGCGAATTCCGCCTCGTAGGCGCGCCGGCCCTCAGCGCCGAGGCGCGCGCGCAGGGCCGGGTCGCCCTGCAGCTGCACGACGGCGGCGCGCAGCTCGTCCGGGCTGCGATACAACAACCCGCCTCCGTGTCTACGCACCAGTTCCTCCAGCGAGCTTTGGGCGTAGACGATCACCGGCGTGCAAGTGGAGAAGGATTCCGCCACGATCAGGCCGAAGGTTTCGTAACACAGTGACGGCACCACCGTGGCGAGCGCACCGCGATAGCAGGCCTGTAGCCGGTCATGGTCGATACGGCCGAGGAACTTGATGTTCGCTGCTCCCGCCGCCATTGCGCGTAGCTCGCTCTCAAAGTCGCCGGTGCCGGCAATCAGCAAGTCGACATCCGGCAGCGCGCGGAACACCGGGATGATGACCTGCACCCCTTTGATCCGCTCCAGCCGCCCGCTGAAGAGGCAATACGGTCGCTCTACCTTGGGGTTGCGCGCCAAAGCCGGCCCGGCCTCGGGTTCAGGATGGAAGAGCGGCAACTGAATCATCGTGCCGCGCAGGCCGCGCGCCCGGTGCATCGCAATGGTGAACTCGCTCGGGCCCAGGAAGGCGTCGATATGGCGCGTCGCCCGGCGCATCAAGCCGGTGTGGCGCCAGAGCTGCGGCGGCCGGCGTCCTGCCAGCTGGCAGCGCAGGCAGCTGGGCTTGGTACAGACTTCGCGGCCGAACTTCCACAACACGTGCATCGGGCAAACCAGCCAGTGTTCGATCAACGTGCACAGCTTGAGGCCGCGGCCGTACCGAAAGACGTGCGGCCCGCCGAGCAGCGAGACGTTGTTGTAGTGAATGACGTCGAAGCTGCCGCCGTCGAGCCAGCGCCGCAGCGCCGGCGCTTGCAGGCCCGGCCGGCCGGTTTGCTGCACCGCTAGCAAGCCCCACTTGCCGAGCGGCGTTGGCACCGGATGTACCGTCACGTTCGGATGATCCGGGTACTGGTTCGTAGGTTGTCGGCCGGCCAACAACTCGTACGCTGAAGGGCTGTGCAACACCGTCACCTGGTGCCCGCGCCGGGCCAGGCCGTTGGCCAGCCGGTGGGCGTAGACCCCGTCGCCACCGAAGTTGTACGGCGGGTAGAAGGTGGTGACGAGGCAGAAGCGCAGCGGCGACTCGGCGGTCATGGCAACGGGCTCACGCTGGGCTAAATTCCGAGGCACTTGGCGATGATGTTGCGCTGGATGTCGGAGGTGCCGGAGTAGAGCGTGCTGGCCATCGCGTCGCGCAGATCACGTTCGATCTGCATCTCGGTCATGTAGCCGTAGCCGCCATGGAGCCGCACGGCGTCGATGCAGGATTGGGTGAAGGCCTCGGAGACATAGAGCTTGGCCATGGCGGATTCGCGCAATGCCGGCTGGTTGCGCTCCTTGAGCCAGCCGATGCGGTAGACCAGGAAGCGCCCGGTATCGAGGCGCACGCTCATGTCGACGATGCGGTGGGCGACGGCTTGGAACTTCCCAATCGGGGCGCCGAACTGCCGGCGTTGGCGGGCGTGATCGAGGCAGCTTTCCAGCTGCCGGCGCATTACCCCCAGACAGCTGGCGAGGATGCAGCCGCGCTCCCATTCCATGGAGCATTCGAAGACGGCGACGCCGCGGCCCTCGCGGCCCAAGCGGTTCGCCGCCGGGATCTCGCAGTCGTCAAAAATCACTTCGGCCATCGGCGAGGTTCGCAGCCCCATCTTCTCCAGCGGCTTGCCGATCACCAGGCCGGGGGTGCCGCGCTCGATGATGAAGGCGGTGATGCCCATCGGCCCGAGCGCAGGATCGATGGTGGCGTAGGCGACGATGAGATCCGCCACCTGGGCGTTGGTGACGAACATCTTGGCGCCGTTGAGCACGTAGCGGTCGCCGCGGCGCTCGGCGCGTGTGCGCAGCGCAAACACGTCCGAGCCGGCCTCGGGTTCGCTGGCGGCATTGGCACCGATCAGCGTGCCGTTGCCCAGGCCGGGGAGGTAGCGCTGGCGTTGCGCGGCATCGCCGTGGAGCAAGATCGGAATCGAATTCGTCCACAGATGGGCGTTGATCGAGAACAGCAACCCTTGGTCGCGGCAGCCGTAGCCCAGCCCTTCCATCACGGCGATGACTTCGGTGATGCCGAGAGCGAGGCCGCCGTACTCCTTCGGGATGGGCATGGACTGGACCCCGAATTCGGCGCACTGGCGCCAGCCCTCGAGGCTGAACTGTTCGTCGCGGTCGCGCGCGATCATGTCGGCGCTGAGCTTGGCGCGGGCGAAGGCGATCGCCGCCGCCTGCCACTGCTGTTGTGATTCGGTGAGGTCGAGATTCATAACCGGCTGTCACGCGCCGGGCGCACCCAGGGCGCGGGCGAGGGTCTGGTAGTCGATCTTGTCGGTCGACGTGTGCGGCAGCGCGTCGCGAAAGGCGAAGACGTCGGGAACCATGTAGGCCGGCAGCTGCTGCGCGCAAAACTGCTTGAGTGAGATGATCGTCGGCTTGGCCCCGCTGCGCGGCACCACGTGAGCGACGATCTTGATGCCGGCGTTGGCGTCGGCCTGCGCCGTGGTGGCGACCTCGCGGATTTCGGGGTGGCGGTAGAGCGCGCTTTCGATCTCGCCCAGCTCGACGCGGTAGCCGCGCCGCTTCACCATGCGGTCGCGCCGTCCGAGGTAGAGCAAGCTGCCGTCATTGTCTTCACGGACGACGTCGCCGGTGTTGTACCAGCGCCGTCCGGCACGCTCGATCAACACCGCCCGGGTCTGCTCGGGGCGATTCCAGTAACCTTGAAACACCGCCGGCCCCGCCACGTACAGCAGTCCCTCCTCGCCCGGCTGCACCGGCGCCAGCGCGTCGTTCAGAACCACGGTGTCACAATGAGTGCACGGAAGCCCAATCGGGTAGGGCGTGGTGCGATCGGGCGGGATGGCGGGCGGAATGCGCCAGAAGGTGCATACGTTGGTTTCCGTCGGCCCGTAGAGGTTGAAGTACGCCGGCCGCGGCCACAGCTCGAGCAGCCGGCGCAGGTGCTTGACCGGAAAGACCTCGCCGGCAAACAACACCAGCCGCAGCGCGCTGAAGTCGAGACGATTAAGTCCGCCGAATTCCACCAGCATCGCCAGCACCGATGGGGTGGCGTAACAGATGGTCAGTCGCTGCTCGGCAACGAAGCGGGCGAGCTGCTGCGGGCTCTTGCTCACCTCCTCCGAGATCAGAAACACCGTCGCGCCATGCTTGATGGCGACGAACAGATCGAAGACCGAGAGGTCGAAATGGAACGGCGCATGGCTGCTGAAGCGGTCATTGCCGTCGGGCGTGAAGGTGTCCGAGCACCACTCGATGAAGCTGATGGCGTTGGCGTGCGACAGCATCACGCCTTTGGGTACGCCCGTCGATCCGGAGGTGTACAGAATGTAGGCCAGACCCTCGCTCCGCCTGGCGTAGGGCGGATCGCCGGCGCGCTCGGGCGAGAGGCTGTGCTCCCCGAGCAGCAACATTTGCAGCCTCGGCTCCGGATCGGCGGCGAAGAGGTCGGCGCCGGCATTGTTGCTTACAACGCTGCGGACCTGGCAATCGTGCAGAATGGTGTGTATCCGCTCGCGGGGCGCTGTCGCATCGACCGGCACATAGGCCGCGTCCGCCTTGAGGATGGCGAAGATCGCCACCACGCTGTCGATGCTCTTCGGCAAGAGGATGCCGACGCGATCCCCGGGGACGACTCCTCCCGCTCGTAGCCTGGCGGCGAGGTGTTCGGCGCGCTCGTTCAGCTCGCCGTAACTAATGGCGGAGCCGCCGGGATTAACCACCGCCGGGCGATCGGGGGCGCGCGCGGCGCTGCGCTCGAGATACTCAGCCAGATGGGTCACTGTCTTGTCCATCAGGCGCGCCCGCCGCGCTTCTGCCCGACAAATGCGGCGATGTCCTCGATACGGTCGAAGTTTTCCACGCTCGCTTCGTGCGCGTCGACCTCGATACCGAATTGCTCTTCGACGAAGGTTACCAGGCGCAACGTCGCCATCGAGTCGAGCACGCCGCTGGTACGCAACGGCGTGTCATCGCGCAGGTTGGCCGGCGATTCGCCGGGAAGACACTCACTGAGAATGTAGCAGCGGATTACTTCCTTGATGTCGCTCATGACAGCCTCACGGATGCCGCGGCGCTCGGTTGCGGCTGGCTTGTTGGACGGGCGCGCCCGGGCCGAGCACGATCGCCCGGAGCCGGGGCGAGGCCAGGGCCTTTTGCTGAAGGTTATCGAGCAGGCGGCGATGCCCGGCGGCGTTGGGATGCACGTCGCCCGCACGCAGCTGGAATTCGTTGAGGTCGGCGGCGCCGGCGAAAGTGTCCAGAAGATTCAGGGTCGGAACCTCAAGCTCTTCGAGCAGTTCGATGGCGTCGCCGAAGCCGGGTGCTGCCGAGTGCGACTCCTCGACCTGTGGTACCAGCAGCACGAGCAGGTCGGCGCGCTGGCGCTGCGCGTGCGCCTGCAATGACTCGATGACCCAGCGCAGCACGCGGAGGCGATGGGGTGCCAACTTGGCGTTGAAGGTGACCATGTCGTCGCTCGGCTGCAAGCGAGCCTCACGCGCCAGCTGGCGCAAGAAGTCGTAACGCAGGTCGATGCCGTCGTGAACCAATTGCGCGAGATGGTCGCCCCAGCGCCGCATCACCGACAGGTCGGTAAACGCCAGCGCATAGACATCGGGGGCAAACGCCGCGGCTCGCTCCAGCGCCACGTCGAGCATCTGCGTGATGCGGTAGCCGCCGACGGCGAAGTTCAAAATCTCGAATTGCTGGGCTGTGGCCGCACCGTACTCTTGGTTGAGGTGGTGTTCGAGCAGGGCCTCGAAGCGCTCGCCCGGCGCGACCCCGAAGCCGCGGGCGATCGAGTCGCCGATGAGGGCGATACGGCGCGTGTTGGGCGGTCGCTGGAGCGGGTACTCCTCGTCGGCCATGCCGGAGCTGTTGGTGATCAAGCGGTCGCCCGCGAAGGTGAGATCGAGGTTCGGTTTGAAGTCGTAACGAAGGAAGCCCGCAAGTCGGCGGTGGGCAGCAGTGGCGTTGCCGCCGCGGGGCCAGGCGCCGCCGTCGGCGGCCGCGTTGGTCAAGTGATGCCCGGCCGCGCTGCCGACGTTGAGCAGGTCCTGATAATAGCCCGCAGTGCGGCGAGCGTCATCGTCTGCATTCAGGCCGCGGCGGCTGAGGGTGGCGATTAGCACGCTGACCCAAGCTGGCTGCCGGTGCGGCAAAATGGAGGCGAGCAGTGGCAGCGTTAGCAACACGGTCAGTACAAGCAGCGAGCTGGTGGCGCTGCGCCAGAAGCGGATGGACATGGTGTTGGGAGTCACTCTGCGGTGCGGCGAGCGGCGATCAGGGTCTGGCGCTAGCAATGCCGGCCGATTGCGTGGCCTCGTCGGGACCCAGCACGGCGGCGCGCAGGCGCGCTGAAGCCATGAGCTTGCGGTGCAGGTTTTCGAACAGCAGGCGATGGCCGGCGCGATTGGGGTGGAAGTTGCCCGGGCCAAGCCGCAGGGCGGCAAGGTCGGTCGTGCCGGCGAAGCTATCGAGTAGATCGACGAAGGGGATGTCGAGGTCCTGCAACAGGTGCACGGTGTCAGCAAAGCGCGCCGCGACCAATTGGGTGTCGTCGGCCGTCGGTACCAGCAGTACGACCAGGGCCGCCGCGTGCTGTTGCGCGTGGCTCTGCAACGCCAACAACACCGCCCGCACGGCCGGTGAGCAGTACGGCGCCAGCTTGGCGGTGAACGTGGTGCGATCATCGGCGGTGTCGAGCTGTGCGTGGCGAGCGAGGGCGGTGAGGAACTCGTACTTCAGGTCGATGCCGTCATGGACCAGTTGCGCAAGGTGATCGCCCCAGGTGCGGCTGATCGACAAGTCCGTCAACGCCAGCAGGTAGACGTCGGGGTCAAAGGCGCTGGCGCGATCGAGGGCGACATCGAGCATTTGCGTGATCCGGTATCCTTCCACCGCGAAGTTGAGAATCTCAAAGGTACGCCTGCCGTTGTCGTGCGCCGTACGATTCAGCCGGTCTTCCAGCAGCGGCTCGAAGCCATATCCGGTGGGGACGCCGAAGCCGCGCGCAATCGAGTCGCCCACCAGAGCCAGGCGGCGCACCTGGGCTGGTTTGTTCAGAGTGTAGGGTTGGTCCGCCATGCCGAAATCGTTGGTTAGGAGCCGCCCGCCCGGGTAGGGGACCTCGAGGTTGGGCTTGAAGTCGTAATAGAGGAAGTCGCGGCGCCGGCGATTTACGCGTGTCAGCACCTCGAACTCGTGCCAGTTGTCGGCGCGGGCGGCGAGCAGCGCGGTAATGCGGTTGCCGGTCATGGTGGCGCCTTCGTTCATCAGCCCCTCGTAATAGCCGGCGGTGGTGCGCGCGCGGTCTTCCTCGTTGAGCCCGCGCCGGCTCAGGGTATGCAGTACCGAAGCGGCGGCCGCGGCAGCATTGCTGGGCAGGATCGCGGGTAGCTGCGAGGCGGCGAGCAGCAGTACCAAGGCCGCTTGGATGCAGACCGCGTTGGCCCAAAAGTGCGAGCGCACTAGCCGACCTGCCACCATGTGAGCAGCTCAAACCATGCGCGCATGCTGGGGGCGTTCCACATCGACCACAACACCGCCAGCAGCGCGAATGTGCCGGCGACCTTGAGCGGGCGCACGAAAACACGCTGCGCGCTCGCCACCGGGCGCCGTCGGCGCGCCTCCAGCAACAAGTTGCCGGTGACGAGTAGGCCCAGAACCATCCAGAACAGCACGTCCGGTCCGCTCAGCAGCACCTGGCCCGTTAGCCAGAAGTACTGATACATGTGCAGCAGCCAAGTGACGACGAAGACGAGGAGGGTGGCGACGATCTGCGCCCGCACCTCGCCACGCTTGCGCAGCCGGAAGTAGGCGGGAAAGTACACCAACTTCACCATGAAGTCTTTCCAATAGATGTTGATCCGCCGCCAGAAGTCGGTGAGGCTGCCGGCCAGGAAGTAGCGGCGATGGGTCTCCGGCAAATCGTAACCAAACAGGTGCAGTAGGCCGACGATGACGTGGAACTGGCCGGACACTCGCAGGTAGAGCAGATACGTCGTCACGATTGCCAACCCCAGCGCGCCCGCGGAGGTGACGGTATCCGGTGTGGCTTCGGGCTTGAGGTAATAGACCAGCCGGTAAAGCAGTAGCTGGCTGGTGCCGCGCACGATCCAGTGAATGCCCTGCTGCGCCACGTCATGGACGTCGCGGGCGTAGAAACTGCGCCGCAGGGTTTGGAAGTCAATCACCGGGAAGAGCACGAAGTAGTAGTTCGGCAGCAGGAAGAAGTAGCGCAGGAAGTCCCGCACCTTCGGGCGCTGGCCGCCGTGGCGGAGATCGTAGAGGTAGATCAACATGCGGAACATGAAGAGGGCGCCAAACACCGGCCAGAATTGCTGCGGCAGGCCGAAGCCGTGCAGCGCGCGGCCGTAGAGCAGCGCGGCGAAGATCGCGGCCACGCCGCCGGCACGGACGACATAGGGGAGCGGTGCCGCGAGGATGGCGAAGAACACCCCGCCGAAGGCCAGCAGCAAGAGCGCCACGCGGTGCTCCAGCAACACGAAGGCCCCGCCCAGGGACAGCAGGATCCAGAACGGCTCCTTGAAGCGAAACGGCAACCAGTAGTGCACGGCAAAACCCCCGAAGGCGGTTGCCGCCAATACCAGAAACGCCGGCTCTTCGACGCGAAACGTCTTGAATACCAGCAGCAAGGCGCCGAGCTGCGCCATCAGCGCGGTGAAGCGCAGCGGATCACGGGTGGCGTGGGCCGCACGCGGGTCGGTAGTCACACTCGGGGTTGCCGGCATGGAGAAGTCCTGGCGGCCCGTTGGCCGCAGCTCAGGCCGCAGGAGCGGCCGGCGGTGCCGCCAGCGCGGCGCGCGTAGCAATGCGCCGGGGCAAACGCTCGCGCGTCATGTGGTCGATGACCGAGATCAAGATCTCACGCAAGCTGGTGCGTGGCCGGTCGCACAGCAGGGCGTCGAGCTTGCCCAGGTCCGGCAGGCGGCGTTGCATATCCTCGAAGCCCAGGCCGTAGGCGACCTCGTACGGTACGTACACTATGTCGGAAGATGAGCGCGCTTGCGCGCGCACCTGGTGGGCGAGCGCGGCGATCGTGGTCTCTTCATCATTGCCGATGTTGATGACCTGACCGACGGCGTCGGGATGCTCGGCCAAGCCCACCAGCATGCGCACGACGTCTTCGACGTAAGCGAAGCAGCGTTGTTGCTGCCCGTCGCCGTACACCTTGATCGGCCGCCCAGCGATCGCGGCTTCGACGAAGCGCGGGATCACCATGCCGTAGCGGCCGGTCTGGCGCGGGCCGACGGTGTTGAACAAGCGCGCAACGATGACCGGCACCTTGTGCTCTTCCCAGTAAGCCAAGGCGAGGAACTCGTCGATCGCTTTCGAGCAGGCGTAACTCCAGCGCCGCTTGGTGGGCGGCCCCATGAGTAAGTCGTCGTCCTCGCGAAAGGGCACGTCGGTGCGCTTGCCGTAGACCTCACTGGTGGAGGTGAGCAACACCTTGCGATGCTTCTTGGCCGCCATTTGCAGCACCACCTCGGTACCGGCGACGTTGGTGGTGATGGTGCGCACCGGGTTCTCAACGATCAGCTGGACCCCGACGGCGGCGGCCAGATGAAAGACCACCTCGCATTGATCGACTAGTTCCGCGACCAGCTGGCGGTTGCAGACGGAGTCGATGTGATAGGTGAAGCGGGGATGACCTTTGAGGTGGGCGATGTTGTCCATGGCGCCGGTCGAGAGGTCGTCGATGATGGCGACGTCGTCACCGCGCGCAATCAGCAGTTCGGCCAGATGCGAGCCGATGAATCCGGCACCACCTGTTATCAGGGCTCTCATGGTGAGGTGTCCTCCTTCGCGCTCAGGCGGGGCCAGTTGGCGCCGCGGTGTAATGCCCAATCAGCCGAGCGGGTGGGCGCCGGCGACAACGGGGGCGGCGGCCACGCCGCTATGGAGACCGTAGAATGCGTGCAAGAGATCTTGCCCCGCACGCTCCCAACGGAATTGGGCGGCACGCTGCGGGCCGCGCTGCCGCAGGTTGGCCCGCAACTCGCCATCGCCGGTGATTCGCTGCAACGCGGCCAGCAATTCGCCGGGCCGCTCGGGCTCGAAAAGCAACCCGGCTTCAGCGACGATTTCCGGCAGGGCGCCACGGGCGCTAACCAGCACCGGGGTGCCGCAGGCCAATGCCTCGATTGCCGGAAGACCGAAACCCTCCTGCAAAGACGGCAGCACGAAGGCGGCCGCCGCGTTGTACAACAGGGCTAGGTCTTCATCCTCGACGTAGCCGGTGAAACACACGGTGCCGTCGAGGTGAAGCCGCGCGCTCTGTTGGCGCAGCGCCGCATGGGCTGAGTAGAAGACGTCGCCGGAGAAATCCCCGGCCAGCACCAGCCGGTAGTCTGCGTACTCGGGCTGGGCGCGTAGCGCCGCAAAGGCATCAAGCAGCGCCGCCAGGTTCTTATGCGGGCTGATGCCACCGACGTAAAGTACGAAACGCTGGTCAACCAACCCCAAGCGAGCCAGCAGCGCCAACATCCGCTGGTCGTGCGGGAGGGGGCGGAAGCAGCCGTTGGCGGCTTCCGAAATCACCAGCATACGTTGCGCGGTAATGCCGAAGCGGCGCGCGATGCCTTGGCGCGAGGCTTCGGATACGGTCACAACCAAGTCGGCTTGGGCTCGGGCCGCCAGCAGCTTGAGCCGCCACTGGGCAGCTGCGCGGCGAGTGGCAAAAACCTGCTGCGGCAACTCCTCCGCGATCACGTCGTGGATGACCACCGCAATTCGGCCGGGACCGGTAACCGGCACGTAGGTGTAAGCGCTGGGGAAGAACACGACGTCGAATCGCTCGCGGCTGATGGCACGCGAGGTCAGCCACAGGTCGCGTAGTGAACGGCGCCCGTCGGCGGCAGCCGACCGTGCACCGGGCCGGCGCGTAGGAATGCGGACCACCCGGACTCCCTCCGGCGCCGGCGGAGCGTCGGCCGCGTCGAAATCAAACAGCAGCGTGTACTCCACGCTGCGGTCGAGCGGCACCATTGCCGCGACCAACTCGCGCGTGAAGCGGCCGTACCCGCGCCGATTCAGCCAACAGGCGCCGTCGATTCCAACCCGCATCAGCTTGACTCCTCAGCGCGCGGCCGGCGGCACCGACAGCTGCCACCGCAGCCGCCGCGCCGTGACTCGGTCCCACAAATGCAAGGTCAGCGCCGCGCCCACTGCGACGCCGCAGTACAGGTAGTAGAGCCAGTGCAGCGGCAGCACACCGGCGGTGAACAGCAGCCCGCGCTTGCGAAGGAAAAAACGGTAGAAGTCGTAGTTCAAGCTGAACAGCGCCGCCGCCAGTGCCGCCAAGGCGCCGGCAGCTATCGGCCGCAACGGCAGTGTCGCGGGTAACCAGCGCGGCAGCCACGGCTCCGCCAGCGCTACGCCGGCGACCGCCACCAACGCGAACACCAGTAAGACGCTGAGGCGATGAGTGCGGGTCACGTTCAAGTCGGCCGGCATGGTGCGATCGCGCAGCATGAGCAGGAACCAGGGGATGCCGCGGTCGCGGACGTCGGTGCGCAGCAGGTTCCACAGCGTCCAGCGCTTCAAGTGGGTGACTTGCACCGCCGGCTCCAGATCGATGCGATGGCCACTGGCGGCCAGCCGGAAGCCCAACTCGATGTCTTCGATGCACGGCCGCCGATAGGATTCGTCGAAGCCGTGGAACTGCAAGAACAGCGGGCGCCGGATGGCGCCGCAACCGGCCCAAAAGGTCCACGCTTGCGAGCGGCTGGTTTGGTGAACGTAGTGATGGAAGAGATTCTTGTATTGCGACACGAAACCACGGTGCGCGGGGGTGTCGTCGTACGAACCCATCAGCGCCTCCACTTGCGGGTGGGCACGGAAGTGGGCGTCGATGCGGCCGAGGGTGTCGGGGTGTACGCACACGTCGGCGTCGATGAACACGAGAATCTCGCCGCGGGCTTGTTCGGCCGCGCGATTGCGGGCGCGCGCCGGACCGCCGTTGCTGCCAAGTGCCAGTAGGCGCACGCCATGCTTGGCCGCGACGTCCCGCGAATGATCGGTCGAGGCGTCATCCACGACGATGCACTCGTAGTCGCGGAAGCTGGAGCGCGCCAGTGCCGTCAGAGAGCGATCGAGGAAAGCGGCGCAGTTGTACGCCGGCACAATCACGGAGAGTCGGACAAGTGGGTGACTCATGGCGCGCTTGCCTCAGCCCTGCGCGGCGGCCGGCGCGCGCCGGCGCAGCTGATAGAGGTCCACGCCGGGATATCGTCGGAGAGCGACGGTCTCGTGCGAGGAGGCCAGGCGTGCGCGGCATGCCGGCGTCTGGTTCTCCCAGTCGCGACCGCTGAGCAGCCAGAGCTCCGGCCGCTGGTGAAAGTCCGCCAGGCGCGCGGAGTCACGCTGACTGAACTCAGCGCGGCAGTCGTTGAGCGAGACAACGGCAAGCCCAAGGCCGTAGTAGGTGGCCGCAACCCCTATCTCACCAACGGTGACAACCGGAGCCCCGGCGATCCCCGTCATCCTTACATAAGCGAGCACGTCGGCAACGTGCTCCTTGTCGTAGCGCGGATTCCAGTAGTAGTTGGCGAGCGACCACAGCGAGCAGGTCAGCAGGGCGGCGAGTGCTGCCGCCCGCAATAACCCGGATCGCAGGCTGGTGATGCCGGCGGCAATCAGCAGCAGAAATGCCGGCAGCGCAACCAAGGCGTAGCGGACGCGATAATTGATGTTCAACAGCAGGGCCAGCGCGAAGGCGAGCACGAAGGGTCCACCCAGCCAGGGCAGCAGTAAGTCGCCGGCGCCGGGAGTTCGCCACGCCAGTGCAATCCCCGCCGCCAGCAGCGTAAGAGCCAGTAGCAGCACGATGGCGGCGATCGGATGCTCGGCGGCGACGCTCAGCATGCCGGCATTGTTATGCAGGTCGGCAATGGTCGGCCCGAGGGAAAAGCCCATGGCGTAGGCGAACAGGGTAAACGGTAGCGCCGCCAATGTGCCCGGCCGCGCCGGCGCCGGGTGCGGCGTCAGGTAGGTGGCGGCGATGGCGAGAACCGGCACGACGGCGGCGGCCAGCAGCGACAGCGTGACCGCCAGACGCACGGCAAAGCCGCGCCCGGCTGCGCCCGCACGCTGGAGACGCCAGGCCGACAGCGCTTGCAAGCCGGCAACGGCAAACGACAGCAAGAACGTGTAGAGATTCAAGACCGTCAGCGTGGCGTAAGCGATCCAGGCCCGTAGCCCGCCGCGGCGGCTGGCACGCAGCAACGCCCAGTACGACAGCGTTGTCAGCAGCGCCCACAAGGCGTACCAGCGCGCCTCCTGGCTGTACCATATGTCCAGCGGCGAAATGGCCAGCAACAGCGCCGCCAGCAGCGCCGTCGGTGGGCCGAACAGCCCGCGGCCGACGAGATAGAGGGAAAACACCCCGGCCACTCCGAATAAGGCCGACGGCAGCCGCGCGCTCCATTCGGCGTGGCTGGGGGAGAGAAAGAGATGAGTGATCAAGAGCGAGAGTGGGGCCTGCTGATAGCGGCCGGGGTCGGCCGCGGGGTGATAGTTGGCGAAGATGGTGGCGAGCGGCTGGGAGGCGACGCGCACCTGGAGCACCTCGTCGATCCAGAAGTTCTCGTCACCCAGCCGGTACAAGCGTAGCCCCGTTGCCAGCACCAGCAGCGCCAGCACTCTCGTGCGCTCGGGTAATACGGCGGCCCGAGCAGCTGTAACGGCTGATATAAAGCGTGACATCAGCGATATTCGCGACAGCGAGCGATTTACGCGCCGTAATCCGGCGCCGCTTGCTGTTAACGCCGGACCTGGGTCCTCTTACCGAGCCTTGCGCGCGCAACGTGGAACGTGCTCGGAGATCTTGTGCTCCCCATGCTCTCCTGGAGGAGCGTGGCCTCCGAGCGCGCTTGCCCGGCCCACCCCGAACGCGCTCGGAGAGCACCCTCGACGGCGCTCCCGCCCTCAGTCACAAGAAGTCTGCGCAGAGACAAGATATGCCGCCAAACCTGCACCGCATATCCCACTACGGCGCGGGGCGGGCGATGACGGCTTCGGCCAGTAGCGCGGTGCAGCGCATGGCGGAGGCGCTGCTGCTGGGGCGGCGGATGCCGCCGCGCAGCGCGTTGAGCGCCGCCAGTGTCCAGGGCGAGCCGTTGGGCTGGGTGCCGAAGAGCGAGTACACCGCCGGCCAATAGCTGGTGTTGCTGCCGAGCATGCCGCCGATGTTGATGCTCGGTCCCCACACGGCGGTGGTGCCGTCGAAAATGCCGGTGGCAAGTTGCCGCGGGTTGGCACTGGTGGTGGCTTGGCGCACCACTGCCAGCAGCGCCACCGCCCGTACTGTCTCGCCCGGATTTAGACTGATGTCACTCAATGTGTACAGGTCGTTCTCGACCACGGTGGTGTAGACGTAGTCGCTGTCGTTGTTGGGCATGCCGGCGGCGGCGAAGTCATCCACCTTGGTCCAGTTGGTCGCCGGGCTGGTGGGGGAGCGGCTCCAGGTGATGGCGGCATCGCCGTTGGGCACCAACTCCTGCAGGCGCAGCACCGGCAGATCCATGCCGTTGCCACCGCTCTGCAGCACCCAGTCGTCGACGTACAACTCCATCGCCGCGGCTTCGGTGCGGGGTGCGCCGATGAAGGCGTAACGCAACTGCGGTGACACACTGGCCTGCGCCAGCGTCTGCGCGCCCACCAGTTGCCCGTTGATCCACAGCCCGCACTCGACCGTGCCGGGCAGACAGTCATACACTTGCCCGGTGCCGTTGTGCACGGAGTTGAAGGCCACCTCGTACCACGTGTTTAGCGCCAGGGTGTCGCTCGCGGCGTAGAGGCTACCGCCGGAATCGGCGTAGTGCAGCTGCAATGCGACACCCCCGCCGGCCGCGGTGGCGTAGAGCGCGCAGCTGCCGCCGCAGTAGGCTGTACTAAAGCCCGCGATCATGCGCGGTACGGCCGGCGCGCTGCTCACGCGCAGCTGGAAGTGCTGGCCGGCAGCTGCACCGCCGATGTCCTTGTACAACTCCTCGCTCTGGCCGGTGCCGGGGGCGAACTTCACCGAGCAGGAGTTATCGGTGGCAACCGGCGGTGCCGGTGTGCGTTGGGTGGAGGGGTTGACGCCGGAGCCCGACCACGCCCCGCCGGCGGCCTGCCCGCCAAACGGGTCAAGCAGGTGCTGCGTCGGGCCCAGGTTACAGAACTCAAAGCCCGTGGCGAACACGATCTGCGGGGTGGGCGTAGGAGTCGCGGTCGGGGTGGGCGTGGAGGTGCGAGTCGAAGTGTGGGTTGCGCCGAGCACGGTGATTGCGCCGCTGCTCGCGACCGAGTTGATGCTGGCGCCGTAGGAATCGCTCAGGTGTGGGCGCTCGCCCGTGAGGGGGTAGACGCCGGGCGCTGCGTTGCCGCTGATCGGGAAGGTGCAGCTAGCCACGATGCCGTCGCCGAACGTCGCGGCGCTGCTCATATCCAGTGCCAGGAGCCGCAAGCGCGTCTGCCCTGCCGGTGCCGGCGGGTCGGCCGGCAACGAGGTGCTCAACGAGTGATCGATCAGCCGGGGATCAATCGTACAGGTCGGGGTGCCGAAGGTGGCGCTATCGAACAACAGATCGAGCTGGGCGGCCGATACCGTGTCGGCGCCGCCCGCAACGCTTATTGCCACCGTGGCGGTGCTGCCGCGGGCGCCGGATGCGGTGCCGATTTGCACCGTACCGGTCAAGCCGGTTTCGCCGCTGATGGCATCACCGCCGGTAGGCCCGTCCGGAGTGCCGCCGCCAGGGCTCTGCGGGGCTCCACTCCAGGCGAAGCAACCATTCAAGGCGTTATTGACCGCGTAGACCAGCTCCTCCACTGTCACCTCACCGTCGAGCGTGCGGTCAAACCGCTCGCAGGTGCTGAGCGGTTGGTTGCCGAGGGCGATGTTGACGCCGACAACGAGTTCATCCACGGTCACTTCGCCGTCTCCCAAGCAGTCGCCGGCGCACATGGGCGTGAAACTCAGCGAGAACGAAAGGCTGCCGCCGGGCAGCGAGCAGGCATTGGTCACCAAGATCAATTGTGTCACGCCTTGCGTGACATTAAAGTTCAGCACGGTGTTGTTGTTGCCGCCGTTGGCGTTGGCGCAGCCGGCGAAGGTGGGCGCGATGCACTCGCCGCGCAGGGCCGCCACCACCGGTGCGTAGCCCATGGCAGCCTCGACGCCAACCGTACCGTCATACGGCGGAGTGAAGCGGTACCACACCCCGCGCTTGGTATTGGTGCACCCTGAGGCCCAGCACGAGTTTGGGACGGCGGGGACGTCATCCGAGGTAGCGGTGGCGATGTTGCGGACATCGAAGAACGGCTCCTCGACCACGACGGCGTTGTCGCAGAGGTCGTTCTGCGTCAGCTCGCAAGCATCAGCGATCTGGTCCCCGTCCGAGTCCGGCTCGCTGTCGCAGGCATCCCCGACGCCATCGCCGTCGCAATCGAACTGGAGCGGGTTGGCGACCGTGGGGCAGTTGTCGGTCGGGCATATGTTGGCGGAGAAGCCGGGATCCCCAAGGCCGTCGCCGTCCGTGTCCGTACACGTATCGCACGCGTCACCGGTGCCGTCGCTGTCGGCATCGAGTTGATCCGCGTTCGCAACGCCCGGACAGTTGTCACAGACATCGCCGATGCCGTCCGCATCAGCGTCTGCTTGCTGTGGATTATGCGCTTGCCGCCCGGCGGCGCTTGCCCCGGGGCGGCAATTGTCGCACATGTCGCGCACGCCATCGCCATCTTCGTCGGGCCCCTGTGTGCAAGGCCCGAGGGTGATAACTGCCACTTCCGTATTGCCTGACCAGTATGCCACGTTCAGCTCCGACAACGTGAGCCAGCGAAACGATTCCTCGTTGTTTTTGATGATCTTCACCAGCATCGTGCCGTTGGTTCCGACGACGTAAATTTGCCCAAAGGGGTTGGGTCGGATCTGGTGACCCGTCGCCGTCGGGGTGCTCATTGGTGTCACTGGCCTGTTTGGAAGCCGCATAATCCCGTTCTCGTCCGTAGTGCCGGCGATCTCAGGAGTGTTGTCGATCTGCTCGTGGTCGCTGTCACACGCGCTCTTCTGGTAAAGTTTGACGCCGGCATACGACATTGCACTCCCCGCGTTGTCGAGCACGCGGATGTACGTACTAGTGGGCGTATCCCACAGGTACTCGCCATAGTACCCCCCTCGGCGAAACCCGGCGTCGGCGTTCAGCGCCCCGATGGTGTGGCTAGACGGCATGTCCAGGTACCCGTCGCAAACCCCAACAGGGCAATCATTACTTGTGACGC
>JACQVA010000136.1 GCA_016210005.1 Deltaproteobacteria bacterium
CTGCGTCGGGGTCTCGGTCGGAGCAACCAACTGATCGCAACTCGCCCCGGTGAAGCCGGCGGCGCAAGTGCAGGTGCCGCTGCCGCCAGACCCGTCACTACAGGTGCCATTGCCACTGCACACGTTGCCGGCGCCTCCCGGACACGGCTGGCAACCGGCACCGAAGTAACCTGGCAAACACTCGCTACAGTTCGCCCCGGTAAAGCCTGGAGCACAAGTGCAGCTGCCATCGCCGCTCGCGCCGTCGTTGCAAGTCCCGCCGTTCTGACAGCCACAAACTCCGCTACAGTCTGCACCGAAGAAGCCGGCCGCACACGTACAGATACCGTTGCCGGCAGCCCCGTCACTACAGGTGCCGCCGTTCTGACAGCCACACACTCCGCTACAGTCGGCACCATAGGAGCCCGGCTGGCAGGTGCAGGTCCCGCTTCCGCTCATACCATCATCGCACGTGCCCTGGCCGTTGCACGGGTTCGCCGCCCCACCCGGACAGGGCTGGCAACTTGCGCCGAAGTACCCGGCCACACACTGGCCACAGCTCGGACCGGTGAAGCCCTGAGTACACGTGCAACTACCGTCGCCGGCAGCGCCGTCGTCGCAGCTGCCGCCGTTCTGGCAGCCGCACACTCCGCTGCAATCGGCGCCATAGGTGCCCGGCTGGCAGGTGCAGGCTCCGCTTCCGCTCATACCGTCATCGCACGTGCCCCGGCCGTTGCACGGACTCGCCGCCCCACCCGGACATGACTGGCAGCTTGCACCGAAGTAACCAGCCGCACACTGGTCACAGCTCGGACCGCTGAAGCCTGGAGTACAAGCGCAGCTTCCGTCGCCGGCAGCGCCGTCGTTGCAGCTGCCGCCGTTCTGGCACGCACAAACCCCGCCGCAGTCTGCACCGAAGAAGCCGGCCGCACACGTACAGCTACCGTCGCCTGCCGCCCCGTCATTACAGGTCCCGCCGTTCTGGCAGCCACACACTCCGCTGCAATCGGCGCCATAGAAACCCGGTTGGCAGGTGCAGGCTCCGCTTCCGCTGGTGCCGTCGTCGCAGGTGCCCTGGCCGTTGCACGGACTCGCCGCCCCGCCCGGACACGGCGCGCAGGTAGCGCCGAAATAGCCCGGCAGACAACGGTTCCCGAAACTCACGGTGACCACCGAATCTGACCCGAGATCAAATTCAGACGGATTGGTCGTCGTGCTTGTCCACGCCGGCTGCAGGACTTCCGTCACCCGGTAGTGGCCGGGGGGCAGGTCTGAGAAGACCACCTGACCTCCGCCGGTAAACCCCTCCGTTAGTGGAATCCACGGGCTAGTAGGCGGTGTCAGTTGCCGCTCCAGCTTCATGCGCCAGCCGTCCAATGACACCTCGCTACCGTCTTGCACGCCGTTGCCGTTGGCGTCGCTGAACTTCAGCGCCACGATCACCGAATAGATCACGTTTCCGAATACCACCTGCTTGGCTTCACTGGTGGTGAGGGTGAAGAGCTGCGAAGCCGCGGTGGTGTTGTGCCAGTTCTGATGGCCAGGAGCGGCCGCCGGAAACACCTCATCAACGCGATAGCATCCGGCCGGGCGAACGCCGAAGCTATAGTCGCCGGTGGAGTTGGTGGAGCCGGACGCAATCTGCGTGCAACCCGAACCATCGCACGCCGCGGCGCACTCAAACAGCTGCATGGTCCAGCTGGCCAGGTTGGGCTCACCTGGGTCTTGAACGCCGTTGGCATCAGCATCGAGGAACTTGTGAGCGACGATGGTTGCCGGCGGGACCCACTGTTTGGTAGCGGTGGCCACCACAGTGGCGTTGGTTGGCGACGCCAGTACGAGCTTCTGTTTGCCGGCCACGACCGGTTCGAACACCGTCCCGGAAGGCAATTGATACGTGAACGAGGCGCTGATGTGCGCGGTGTTGGCGGTGCCCGCCGTGTTGGTAAGAGTGAAAGCAGCGCTACCGATGCTATCGGTTGTTACGGACGATGTGCTGAGCGCGCCGAAATCCGTACTGAGGCTGACAACTTGGCCCACGAGTGGCTGCCCTCCCCGGGTCACGCTCAGGGTCAGCGAGTGCACCGTCGCGTCGGGCAAAACATTAACCGCCGTCGGCGGGTCAATCGTCATGACGGGCACGTCCATTTCTGGATCAATGTTCGCAGGCACCGTGTCGATAATCTGCTGCACCCGCGCCGCGTGCGAATCGGTGGTAATAAAGCTGTCGGAGAAGTACCAGACCGCCGCCTGACGCGCGGCATTTTCGGCTCGGCTGAGCGAGTTGTCTGGCCCGAACCCGTTGTTCAGGAGCCAGGCGATCTGTGGTGTCGTCGGTCCGCCGGTATTGAAGCAGTCGCCAACACGGATACCGTTCTGCAGATTAATGCAGAACACCGGCACGTCGGTCTGACTGCCTATCTTGGCGAAAATGACCCCGGCAAATCCGGCCGAGAACGGGCTGCCGTTGAGGGAGCCGGCGACGGCTTCTCCCTTGCCGGTGCCGCTCAGCTCGCCGGAGTATCCCGTGCACGCCGCCAGCAGCCTGGAGGGGCTGGCTAAGAGGGTGATGCCGATCGCTGCCAGACTCAGAATCTGCTTTCCGCTGCTGATCATTGGATCCCCCTTTTCAGTGCCTGGCCGGCTAAGCCAGCGGCTTAGCGGCAGGCCGCGCACCCGGCGGTGCACTCGTTACTCCCAGCTGCACCATGGCGCCCGCAGGCTGCCTCTGCCGACCGGCCTCGCTCTCAGCATGCTGAGACAGCTTCGCGGGCGTCGGAGTTGGTTCGACAACGAAGCGGGCACGAGCCACGCCTTGCGGGGCGACCGCCACCACCGCCGACCACAGGACGGCAGCCGCCGCCCACATCGCCCACGCCGGCAGATTACCCACGATGCCACTGGCTTTCTTCATTTCCCCTCCACGGGTCGGCCAAGGTGCAGATCAATCAGCGGGCCGGGCGGGCGCCACGAGCCGCGCCGGTATGGTCCCGCTCATCTGCGAAACTTGCTCCTCGCGGCGACAACGCTCGCCCCTGCGGCCGCCGGTTGGAACTGTCGTCGGCCATCGCAGCGACATCACCGCGACGCATCCCATTAACGGCCGCACGAATGATCCGCGCATCGAGCCCTCGCGAGAATGCCTCGATGCGTGCTTCATCGAGGCGCGCGAGGGCTTCCAACTCACTCGGAGTAAGTTCGAATGACTGCTGCACACACGTGGCCGCCGGGTCTTCGTAAAAGACATGGCGAAACTCGCGATCCGTCAGCAATCGCCCCAGTAGTCTCTCAACGACCCGTTGGCTCATGCCGGCAGCCTCTTGTTGGTACTGCGCTCCGTGCAGGCAACGCCGCCCAAATGTCTCGCCCCCGCCATCGCCCCTCCCTTTCACTTACCCGCCCGACTCAGTCGCGGCGTCCCCCCGAGCGACGCCCGCTTCGTGCGCGGATCAGCATCGGCGCTTGCGGGCCAGGTCCAAAGATTATTGCCGCCGACCGCAGCTCGAATGATGCGCGCATCCAGCTCCCGAGCGAACCCTTCGAGGCGCCTCTCGTCGAGCCGCGTGATCGCCTCCAATTCCCCTGCGGTCAGTTCGAGCGATTGTTTCAGGCACGTCGCCGCCGGATTATCGAAGAAGACCCGGCGAAAATCGCCGTCCGTCAGCAATCGCCCCAATAAGCCTTCGACGGCCCGCTGGCTCATGTGCATTGACCCCCGGCTGTACGACATAGCAACTGCCTAGCCATGTCGTGAACAACCGCGGTGTCCGGCAAAACCTCCAACAATTCATCTGGTTGCACCCGCAGCCGGACGAAGTCAGCAAGCTAGTCCAGATGGCGGCAATGGCTGATATCCGCCACTACGGCTTCCCTCAGCCAGCCGGCTAGCTCAAGGAACCCGAGTCAACCCAAACTTGCGCACCGCCGTTTGGCGATCCTGGGTAGTTCGGTCTTCACTCAACGGCGCCCCATGGCGCGCATCTGCTCCGGGGTGAAAAACGAATCGGGCTTCACCGTGCCGAAGACGGTTGCTTCCGGCTTGAAGCTGACGTAGCGGCCCGAGGGCAGGTCGTGATGCACGGTCAGCCGTTGGACGACGCCCGGTAGATCGTAGGCAGCGACCGTCAACGCCAAGTTGGTTCGCCAAAGCACCCCTTGCCCATCGTAGGCGTCGGCCAGCACCACATTCCAGCTGTCCTCATCGACATAGAAGACTCGCCGGCCATACACGTGCGCCTGCCCTTTTCTCCGCACCGCCTCAACAATCCAAGTCCGGTGCAACTCCCAGCGCACGTAGGCGGGGTTGAGGTGGCCCGGGGCAAATATCTCCGGCGGCGCGGCGCCCGACTCTGCCTTGTAGCAGTTATAGGGGATGTAGATCTCCTGCTTGCCGACCAGGCTCCAGTCGAAGCGGTCCAGCGGTCCGTTGAACATGTACTGGTCGTCAACGCCGACGACTCCTCCCAGTTGCCGATCGGGGCTATCGTAGATGTAGTTTACGTACTGCCGCACGCGCCGCTGCCCGACCTCATACAGCCAGGCCTTGCGCCCGCCGGTGTCCTGACTGAAGTGATCCTTCGCCAGCAGGATGGTACCCTTCCAGTCGGGTGGATACACATACTGATATAGGATATCACTATAGTCGCCGCCAAATCCGTCCGCGGCTGTGGGCAACAGATAATATGGCGACCGGTGCCAGACCTCCAACTCGACGACGGGATACAGCCCGGCGTTCGACTCCATCACGAAGGTATCTGCACTCCGGCGCGACCCGGGCCCCTGCCAGCGCAGCAGGTGATTCCACACCACCTGAGCCCCGTTCTGCGGCAGCGGAAATGGGATACCGCCGTAGGCACCCGCCACCCCGTCGCCGTTGGCGCTGCCCGTTGCTCTGGTTGCGTTCTCGAAGGTGCTTTCGTACACCCACTGAGGCGCGGCGTGTGGCCGGCGGCTGGGGTAGACATTGATCCTGTAGGTGCCCGGATGCTTCATGAGCAAGGCCCGCTGCCCTGCCGATAGGTTCGCCGCATACTTCTCTGCTTGGTCGGCGGTTATCGAGAACAACACCGGATCGTTCGGGTACGGATCAGGGTATGGCGAACCCGGCCCCTTCCACCCCAACTCACCGGGTGCCGTCATGCCGCCTTGCCAAGGTGGAATCGTACCGTCGGAATTGCCTGCGCGCTCGGCTCCGAATGGGGTCAGCGCAGTCTGCAACGCCGCCGCCGCCTCGGGGGACGCGCCCGCGATCGCAGCTCGCGGCACAGACGCAGACAGGAGACCCGCCAGCACAACCGCGCCCAGCCGATTTCCCAACCTTGCTCCGCTGTCCCCTCTGTGGCGCATGGCATAACCGATCACAACGCGTACTTCAGGCTCGACGACAGGAAGCCGCGATCGAGCAGGGCATTACGCTTGGTGCCACCGACGAACTCGGTGTAGCCGATGCCGAACTTCAAGGTGTAACGATACGTGAAGTCCATTCTCACGCTGGCGCTGTTGCGGCCTTCGGCGAACGTGCCCGAGACCGAGGAGACCCCGCTGACGTGGTGGCGAAACGTTATCGGCACATTCAGATCGAGGCCCGGGAGAATCTTGAAGTACTCGAAATTGAGCGCCGCGGTGTAACCCCACGCGAACTGGTCGTTCAATAGGTCACGCGCCCCGACGCCATACAACTGGTTTAGACCGGCCTCGGTGGTCAGCGTCGTGCTCTCGGCAACCACCGATGGGCCGAAGCGATGGACCATGCCGGCTTGCGCCTGCAAGGCGTCGGCATCGTGGTAGCTGTAGCCGATGACGTTGCCCGCGTCCCGCAGCTGCACCGGGAGATGGCGGCGGTAGGAAACTTCGCCGCCGAAACTGGTCTGGCCGGTGTTCGTAGCTACACTCAGCCCGTAGAGCTGCACATGATCGGCAAAGCGAAAAAAGTAGGACGAGGTATCCGCGCGGGCAAGTTCAGCAGCGGTTTCAGGGGGCAGCCCCAAGGTGGTCCAGTCCACCACCGCCGCGCCCCCACCGAGCTGGCCGATGATCTGCGGCCCCTTGTCGTGGTAGTTGATGAAGTAGGCGCCGAACTCGGTATGGTTGAGGGCTTCTGCCAGATAGCGGACCGCAATGCCCCATTGCCCGTCGTCGCGGGGCTCGTCGTCCTGCACGCGGTCGATGGTGGCAAAGATCGTAGCCGGTGCCGGCGCGCTCACCAGGTAGTGATAGCCGCCATCGTCGAGGTAGTCGGCGCCGCCGAAATACGCGCCCGCCTCGTCGAGTCGGGTCTGCCGCCACTCCCACTGGTAATAGGTGGCAAGGGCGAGGTTATCGACCAAATCGATCTGACCATAGATCTGCGCCACCGGAATCAGGACCTCTTTGATCTCCACCCCTGGGACGTTCAGCTGGGTGGCGTCGATCGGGCTCTGGGTGGACGAAACTCCAGGAATAAACCGGCTCTCGCCCCAGCTGATTACCTGCCGGCCAGCCCTAAGCATCAAGAGGTGACCGGCCGGGCGAAACAGCCCGTAGGCGTACGCGTCCAACAGCTCAACGTCCTCGCCGTAGCGGCGCTTTACGGCGCGTGTGAAGTCGCGGTTATCGGCGAGCGGGCCGCCGTTCAACGGGCCGTTGTTATTGGTCACCGGTGAATCGTGCGAGTTGTGGCCGGAGTAGGCGAAGTCGTAGAAACCCTTGGCGCGAACGAAGGTGCCGAAATCGCCATACTGGAGGTCGGCCTCGGACACCATGGTGAAACGGTTCGAGGTCATGTCGTAACGCTTGAAGTTCCGATTGCCGTCGTCGCCGTTGAACTTCTTCAGTAGCCCCGCGTGTTGCCGTTTGAGCCGCCAGGCCGCAGCATAGGTCACGGTGGTGTCCAGGTCAGCAACGAAGTCCTCACTGATCCTGAACCGCAAGGCGTATCCCGGCCGTGGCAAGACCAGCAGCCCCAGAAGCGCAACCGCGCCGGCACCGAGAAGCAAGCGACCGCTGAAGCTGCACCGCCGCCGCCGAGCGCATTGGCGCTTCAGCGTCTCGAAGAAGCTCGCACTCATCCGCTGCTGGCCGCGATTTCTAGGTTCCACCGTGGGTGCGGCGAAACTCAGCGTACGCGCACAAGTGGGCCAGGGCAGTCACGGCGCGGTGCGCGGAGGGGTAACAAATCCGCCCTGAGGCCGCGACCGCGAGCGGGGCGGCGTTGCCGTACGCACGGTCGGTGTACACCAACTCGGTGGCGCTCAGCACGGGCTTGTTGTAGCGCTGGCTCACCGCGGCGGCGGCCTCGGCATAACGACGATCCTGCCGCTCGTGATACTCGACGATGCGATCGAGGCCATGGCCAGGGTAGAATGAGCTAGTCTTCAGGGCGTGGGCCTGGGCGGCTTGAATGCCGAGGCCGAGATAGATGACGGCATCAACGCCGTGGTGGCGCGCAATGCAGTCGAGCAGTTCCGGAATGGTCTCCCGGGTTTCGCCGCCGGCCATATCCACCGGATTGTTGCGGCTCCAGCGGGCGGGCAGCACGCGATCGATGTGGGCGCCTAAGTCGTCGGGCAGGGCAATAAGATCCAAGCCCGCCCGCACACAAGCATCGGCGCAGAGCACGCCCCAGCCCCCGGCTGCCGTCAACACCACCACGCGTTTGCCCAGCGGCAGCGGCTGGGTGGCGAAGGTGGCAGCCACCTCGTACGCCTCTTCCACCGATTGGGCGCGGCGAATCCCGACCTGGCGCGCCACGCCGGCAAAAACGCGATCGTCCGAGGCCAGTGAACCCGTGTGGCTCGACGCCGCCCGCTGCCCCTGCCCAGTCGCCCCGCCCTTGAGCACCACCAGCGGTTTGCGCCGCGTAAAGGCCAGCGCCCGCTCGGCGAAATCACGGCCGTTACGCAGCCCTTCGACGTAGACCAAAGCGACCGCGGTGTCGGGGTCTTCGCCGAAGTACTCGATATAGTCAGCGATTCCGAGCGCCGCCGCATTACCCGCGGAAATCCCCTTGCTGAACCCCACGCCGGTCAACTGCCCGTAATTCATGAACGACGAAAGAATGTTGCCGCTCTGGCTGACCGCTGAAATCCGGCCAGGTGGTGGATACGGTGGCACAATCTGTGCGCACATGCCGGCGCCGGTCGAGATCAGTCCCTGCCCGTTCGGGCCGGCAAGCAAGATGCCCAGAGCGTCAGCGGTGCGCACCAATTCGCGCTCAGCGGCAGCCCCCTCAGCCCCGGATTCGGAATAGCCACCGGAGACCACGAACGCGGCCCGCACGCCGATGCGCGCACAAGCTTGAAGCACCGCGACGTTGGCCGCCGCCGGCGTGCAGATGAAGGCCAGGTCCGCACGCCCCGGCGGCACCGCCGCTAGATCGCGATACGTCGGCCGCTCCAGTATCGTCGCGCCCTCGCGGTTGACCGGAAACAGTTCTCCCTTGAAGCCATAGCGCAACAGACTGTGCAGCGCAGCAAAGCCGAACTTCCCCGGATGCGCCGAAACGCCTGGAATAACGATGCCGCGCGGATAGAACAGCGCGCCGAAACGATCGCGCAAGGAACTCACGACTCGGCCACCTCGATCAGCGCGTCAACGGCCACCGGCTTGCCGGCGGCAATGATCAACGGGTTGATGTCGAGCGAACGGACCGCCGGCCGCTCCAGCCCGAGACGGCCCACGCCAATCAACACTTGGCTGAGCGCCTCGCGATCCACCGGCGGCTCGCCGCGAAAGGCACTGAGCACGTGACTCGCTTTCAGCTCGGCAATCATGTCGCTGCCCTCAGCGGAGTTAAGCGGCGCCATGCGGAACACCACATCGCGCAACGCTTCGGCGAGAATGCCGCCGAGGCCCAACATCACGCAGGGGCCGAACTGGGGATCGCGAACCATTCCGACGATGATCTCCCGGCGCCCGCTAACCATCGCCTGCACCAGCAGCCCCACCTCGCCATCCTGCGGGCGGCGCCGGCCCAATAACTCCTGCGCCGCGGCCTCAACCGCGACCTCATCAACAAGGTTGAGACGAACCAAGTTGCGCTCGGTCTTGTGCGCAATCGCGCCGCCACACAGCTTGAGCGCAACGGGGAAGCCGATCTCGGCCGCGGCCGCGAGCGCATCCTGCGCCGCCGGCACGAGGGCCTCGCGCACCGTCGGAACACCGTACTCGCGCAACACCCGTTTCGATTCGTACTCGGACAGCGTGTGGGCCATCGGCGGTTCACTTACGGAAGCGCGCCGGCTAATACAAGTTGCCTGCGGCCGGCGCCTTTGGTAGACATGCCGCACCCAGTAGACGTGTTTGAACGTTGAGAACGGGCGCGTTCGGGCACGGGGAGGATGTGTGCGAACGCGACTGGTAATCATCGGCACGGCCTTGCTCAACGTTGCGCTGCTCGCTTTGAGCGCCCCCGCAAGCGCGCAACGCGCCGCCGAGGCAAGGATTGCCGATCCCCAATTGGCGGCGAGCCTAGCGCACAAATCGTTGACTCTCTTGAATCAGGGCGAAGACAGCTACGAGCCGGAAGCCAAGGCCCGTTTCTACCGGGAGGGACTCGACTTGGCACGGCAGGCGGTGGCAGCTGATGATACCAACGCCGACGCCCACTTCGCCTTATTCGCCACCATGGGCCGCGTCATGCTGGCTGAAGGCGTCACGCCCAATCCGCTGAGTCTGCTCAAGGTCAATCGCGAACTCGACCGCGCGTTGGAGCTCAATCCGAAGCACTACGACGCCCTGGCCGCCAGGGGCGGCTTGTATCGCCAGCTGCCCATGCTGCTCGGGGGTAGCCTCGCCAAGGCCGAGCGCTACCTGCTAGAGGCGATCGCCAACGAGCCCAACGCCGTCGGCGCCCGCATCGAGCTGGCCCGCACCTATCAGGACATGGGCCAGGTCGAAAAAGCCATCACACCGCTTCAGCTCGCCGCGGCGCTGGCCGAGAAACAGGGCAAGCTGCGCCAGCTCAACGAGGCGAGGGCACTCCTGCGCAACCTCGACCGAGCCAAGCCATAAGCCGATTAAAGCCGCCGGCCGGGGTGTGCGACAAATTTGTGGGTAACGTGCAGCCGACCGGGCAAATCCTCACAGTCTGACAGTATTGTGTACTGTCAGGCCGAGGCCCATGGCCGAAAGGGACGCAATCTGTCATTCCCGCGAAAGCGGGAATCCACGGCACCGGCTCGCTACGACCCGCCAGCGCCAAACGCCAACTGGATTCCCGCTTTCGCGGGAATGACGGCCATAACACCGAACCACGTTACCCACGAATTTGTCGCGCACCCTGCGTCATCGTCGGCGGGCGGCCGCTCTGGTGCCGCGCGCGCGTCCCTGGTAGAAGCACGGCGGGCGCGGTTGCAAACCCCAAACTACGAGTCAGCATGACACCACGAATCCTGCTCATGGGCTGCGGCGGTATCGGCGGTATCCTCGGCGCCGCGCTGGCGCAGCAGGACTGCGGCCTGGTGGCGGTCACCCACAACGAGGCGATCGCCGCGGCTATCAACGCCCACGGCTTCGAGGTTGTCACCGGCGGCCAGCGCCAGCGGGTGCCGGGGCGCGCCCACGTCGCTATTCCTGCCGATGCCGGCCAGTTTGATTTCGTTTTCCTCGCCATGCAGCCGCCGCAAGTGGAAGAGGCCGCGCGTGCGGCGCTGCCGTTTCTCGCCCCGGCAGGCGCCATGGTCTGCTTCCAGAACGGGCTGTGCGAAGCGCGAGTGGCGCCGATCGTGGGCCCGCAGCGCACGCTGGGGGCGATCGTGGCTTGGGGCGGGTCGATGCTGCGCCCGGGAGTCTACGAACGCACCTCTGGCGGCGGCTTCGTGCTCGGCAGCTTCGAACGCCATCCCGACAACGAGGCCCGTCTGCCGGCGCTGGCGGGCGTACTGCAAGCGGTCGGGCCTACCCGCACCAGCGACAATCTCAGGGGCAGCCGCTGGAGTAAGCTGGCGATCAACTGCGCCATCAGCTCGCTCGGCACCATCGGCGGCGACCGCCTGGGGGCGTTGATGCGCTATCGTTACGCCCGCCGCCTCGGGCTGGAGCTGATGACCGAAACGGTGGCGGTGGCGCGGGCCTGCGACATCGTGCTCGAAAAAGTGTCGGGCACGATCGACCTGGAATGGGTGGCGTTGACGCCGGCTGATCTGGTCGGTCCGGGTTCGCCCTCACTGCTGGCCAAGCACGCCTTGTTGCTGGCCGTGGGCGCGAAGTTCCGCCGCCTGCGTTCGTCGATGCTGGCGGCGATCGAGCGCGGGCGCGAGCCGGCGGTCGAGTACCTCAACGGCGAGGTGCTGGCCCGCGGCCTGCGCCTGGGCGTGCCGACGCCGATCAACGCGCGCGTCCGCGCGCTCATCCACGCCCTCGCCCGGGGCGAATGCCGCCCCAGTCACGCGCTGTTACACAAGCTCTACCGCGACAGCCGCGCCGATGTCGGCCCCACCCGCCGCCGCCCCCCGCTGGGCGGCGCCGGCATCGCCATCGAAGCCGCCCCGCCGGGGTGAGCGGCGCCCACTGCAGCTACCGCCGCTTGGCGGCGGGTGCCTTTTTCGCTAAGTGCCTTGCGGCAGAAGCATGGCAACGGACACAAGATCTAGGTGGGCCGGGAGCGAGCGACTTCCTCTCCCCGCAAGGCCGTGCGGGGAGAGCGATGCCCCCACGTCTGCGACGTGGACCCTTCAAGGATGGAACTTGCCGGAACCAGACATGGCCAAGTTACAGCGGACAGCTTCAGGTCAGGGAGCAAGGGCGGAGAAAGTGCCTCCCTCTCTCCGCATGTTTTCGCGGGGAGAGGGTTGGGGTGAGGGGATCGTGCGTTTCTGCCGCCGGCGAAGGACACGAACAGTAGCCTGGAACCGGCGAACGGTTTTCAGAAGCGAGCCACTTGAGGTCGAAAGACGAACCCCTCACCCCCACCCTCTCCCCGCAGGAGATGCGGGGAGAGGGAGCAGAGTCGCAGAGATGCGGGGAGCGGCATGCGAAGCGATGCGGGTCGAGCGACGGTGCCGAGACAGCGGGCGAGTTTCAGGTCTGGGAGCGGCATGCGAAGCGATGCCGGCAGAGCGACGGCGCCGAGACGGCGGGCGAGTTTCAGGTCTGGGAGCGGAGCCGGACAGATGCCGCAAGGCGCGACGCGACCCCTTCGAGGCGGGAATGCCACTGGATCGTGCGGCGCGCCGGCGAGTAGAGGCGGCGAGTTTCAGGTCAGCGGGCGATTGCCGCACCGGCAGCGCAGGGGGAACCTGCCGGCGTGCTAAGGACGGCGAACGATGACCCCGCCCTGGTTCGATCTCACGGGCAAGACCGCGCTGGTCACAGGCGGCAGCAAGGGGCTGGGCCGCGCCATTGCCGGAGCGTTGCTGCGAGCTGGCGCCGGCGTCGCCATCGCTAGCCGCACGCAAGCCGATCTCGATCGCGCGGCCGCCGAGTTGGGCGAACACGGCGGCCGCGTGCTGCCGGTGTGTGCTGATGTCACAGATGAACCCAGCATCGACGCCCTGGTGCAGCGGGTGCTCGCGCAATGGGGGCAGATCGACATCCTGGTGAACAACGCCGGCATCGAAGGCTCGGGGGCGGTGGTCGAGATGGAGGCGAGCGACTGGGATCGGGTCATGAACGTGAACCTGCGCGGTCCCATGCTCTGCTGTAAACACGTCGGACCGCACATGATCCGGCGCCGAGCGGGCAAGGTGATCAACGTCGCCTCGGTGATGGCCGTTCGCGTCTCCCGCTACATGGCGCCCTACGCCGCCAGCAAGGCGGCGCTGGTGCAGTTCACGCGCACGCTGGCGCTGGAGTGGATCAGCCACAACATCCAGGTCAACGCCCTCTGCCCCGGCTACTTCGACACGCCGATGAACCAGGAGTTCTTCGGCAGCGACACCGGCCGCCGCGTGATCGAGCGCTTGCCCATCAAGCGCCTCGGCCAAGTCCACGAAATCGAGGGCGCCGCCGTCTTCCTCGCCTCCGGCGCCACCAGCTACATGACCGGCGCCGCCCTCTACGTCGACGGCGGCCACGCGCTGGCGTGAGCATGCCGGCCGTGCCGCGGCAGCGGACCAAGGTGGTCCTGACGACCCGCCGGCTGCTGCTACGGGAGATGGATCTCGACGGCCTCGATTTCGTCGCCGTCATGCTCGCCGACCCCGAGGTCATGCGCTTCTATCCTAAGTGCTACTCGCGCCCGGAAGCCGAGATTTGGCTGCGCCGCCAGTTGCAGCGCTACGCCGAGCACGGGCATGGCCTGTGGCTGGTGCTGGACCAGGCCAGCGGCGTGCCGTTGGGGCAGGTGGGGCTGACGGTTCAGCACCTCGACGGCGTCGATGAACCGGAGGTGGGCTACCTGATCCACCGCCCGTTTTGGCGACAGGGGTTCGCCACCGAAGCGGCGATCGCGACGCGCGACTACGCCTTCGACGCCCTCGCCCGGCCGCGGGTGATTTCGCTCGTGCGACCGGAGAACGTGCCGTCACAAGGAGTGGCGAGGAAGATGGGTATGGCGGTGGTCAAGCGCACCGTTCACGCCGCACTCGTTCACTTGGTGTTTGCGGTGGAGCGCAACAGTGCCGCGCGGTGCCGCTAGTCGATCGTGGCCTGCATCTGTCGTCCTCCTGTTCAAGCCGAAACCGATTCTGCCGCCATCGGCGGGTGTGCGACAAATCTGTGGGTAACGTGCAGCCGACCGGGCAAATCCTCACCAGTCTGACAGTACTGTGTACTGTCAGGCCGAGGCCCATGGCCGAAAGGGGACGCAATCTGTCATTCCCGCGAAAGCGGGAATCCACGGCGCCGGCTCGCTACGACCCGCCAGCGCCAAACGCCAAACTGGATTCCCGCTTTCGCGGGAATGACGGCCATAACACCGAACCACGTTACCCACAAATTTGTCGCGCACCCGCCAGCGGCGTTGGCACCGCCGGCACCGTCAGGCGCGCGAGCACCACCGCCGAGATCACAAAGCAGAGCGCGGCAATCGGGAAGAGCGCGCGATATCCCGCCGTCCACGCAAACACCGCACCTCCAAGCAACGCGCCGCCGCTCTGGAATATGTTGGTGAGTACCATGTTGATGCCGATCAGCTCACCGCGCCGTTCGGCCGGCAGCAGATCCATGAACAGTGGGCTGCCGGCCGTCATCTCGAGCACTCCCGCGATCGTGCCGGCCGCCACCGCGAGATAGAGCTGCCAGAGATTCCCGACCAGGACCCCCGTGAGCAGGTGCACCAGCCCGCCCGCCACGGTGGCCAGCAACAGCAGGCGCTTGCGGTCATAGGCATCCGCCAGTCGTCCCGCCGGCAGCGCCAGCAGTAGCCGCAGGATGCCGGCAACCGCCACCGCCAGTGACGCGTCGCCCACCGCAACGCCCAGATCGGTGGCAGCGAAGAGCGTGAAGTACGTCATCAGCATACCGCCGCCGAGATAGCGCAGCGAGGCCGACAGCAGGAACAGCACCATGGGCTCGCGCTGCGCGATCGCCCGCTTGATTTCGACCAGCGAAACGGCACCCCGCCGGCCGGCGGCGGCAAGCTCGCCCGCCGACTGACGCGGCTCCCGAATGAACAGCAGCGGCGGCACCGCGAAGAGAAGCGAGGCTAGGCCGGTAGCGTAGTACACCAGGGCAAAGTCCTTCTCCCAGAACACCTTGCCCGCCGCTTGAATGGCGATGGCGCCCAAGCCGCCGGCCAACATGAACAACGCCATCGCCCGGCCCCGCCGGGCCGGCGCTACCAGGTCGGGCACCAGCGACATCAGTGGACCGCCGCCGATCGAGGCAAACAGCGCCCGCAGCGCGAACAGTACGAGAAGCACAGCGGCAGCCGGCGCCAGCGGCAGCGCGAAGAAGACCAAGCTCGACAGCGTCACCCCCGCTACCGCATACGGGATGCGGCGGCCGAAGCGCGTGCGGCTGCGGTCGGATAAGTGCCCGAAGAACGGGTTGGCCACGGTCGAAACCAGTGGCCCTACCGCCAGCAACAAGCCAATGAGATAGCCGTTATCGGTGAATCGCCGCGCCAACGGCCCATCGAAGGTGATCATGGCCATGCGCGCGCCGAACCCGAAGGCAACCGCGACGAACAGGCGCGTGAAGCGCTGCTCCGCGCGGTCGAAACCGGCCAGCTCAGCGGCCATGCCCGTGTCCCGCCTCAGGGTTCAAGTCGCGCTCTGCGCGCAGCATCATCGGCGTCATCAAGGTTCGTCAGCGACAAGTCAAGCCCAGCGCCAAGTCCATCGCATTGACCACTATCACAGCGCGCGCGCCCCGCCAGGCCCGCCGCCACTTCAAGAACCTTGAGGTCCCCAGGTCAGCGCGGGCTCCGCCCGCAGCCCAAAGTCGAAAGTTGCTGGCAGGAATGCTCGCGCGGCGCGACGATTTCCGCAAATAGTAGATCAGGACGAGCTTGTCGAAGCGTGAGCGCGGTCTTCTTCAACGAGGGGTGTGCGACAAATCCGTGGGTCACGTGCCGCCGACCGGGGTTGTCCGTCAGCGTTGGTGGTGACGCTCAAAATACTCACCAGTCTGACAGTACTGTGTACTGTCAGGCCGAGGCCCATGGCCGAAAGGGCGCAATTTGTCATTCCCGCGAAAGCGGGAATCCACGGCACCGGCTCGCTACGACCCGCCAAACGCCAAACTGGATTCCCGCTTTCGCGGGAATGACGGCCTTTCGCGGGAATGACGGCC
>JACQVA010000137.1 GCA_016210005.1 Deltaproteobacteria bacterium
CATCGGGGGTGGGAGTCCCCTGGGCCTACTTGCCGGTGCAGCCATGGGTTTCACGACTTGGCCCTTGGCTTTGGCGACGCTGGCTGGTTACGGCGCCGGGTACATGTTTTCGAACACCGGCACGGCGGTCGACGCGCGGCGCCACGTGTTTGGTACCGGCATGCGACTCGGCGGCGACTTCGGCGGCATCCGTGCGCACATGATGGGCGCCTATGAGGCCCCGCTCTATTTTCGATTTCCGGAATCGCTCGGCGCGATGACGGCCTATGGGACGCGTACGGGCCGGCGCGACGTGCGCGGCGTGCTCGAAGTCGCACGCGCGTATGATCTGCCACCGGTGCAGCTCGCCGGGACAATGGGTCAACTTGGCGCCCTTGGCCGTCTCCCCAGCGAGACGATTCGAGAACGCCGCGTCGAGATGACATTGGAAGAGGTGCAGGCGGAGGTTGCACGGCGGCAGCAACTCAGACGCTTGGGGCGGCCACTTTCACCCATGGCGGACATGATGCGGACCGAGCGGTATGCGACGGGTGGCCTCCCCTCCATGCTCCACGGCGCCTACGGCCGAAGCGCTTGGGGCGGCAACGACGCCTTCATGAGCGACTACCTCTCCCAGTATGCGCAGCTCGTCGAGTTACAGGCGTCGGGTGGCGCCCCCGTCCTTGACTACGGCTCGACAGCCGAGCGGATGGCGATCGCGAGCCGCCTCTACGGCGGCGACATCAATCCCGCGATCAGCGGACGGACCGTCGGGGCCTTCATGCAGGTGATGGCCCAGCCGCAGAATACGGCCCTGCGCGCCGCGCAGCTTCGGGCATTGATGGGCCTCGATCCCACAACCCGCCGCCTATTCGCGGACGCCGGCTATGACCTCGGCGACTATGTCGGCGCGAGCGCCGCGATGGAGAACGTGTTCAGCTTGCCGCGCGAACTGCAGACCGTGGCGCTCCACGCCATGGCCGGCGGGCGCTACAGTCTGTACGGCCGCGGCACGGCGGCCGAACGCATGGCGCTCAAGGGCGAGACCGGGAGCGCCTATCAAGCGCTGCAATTGCAGAAGCTCTTCGACCAGTTCGTGTCCGCTGAGCCTGGCACTGGTCAGGAAGGTGATCTGGCTGAGAAGCTGGCAAAAAAGCTGGCGGAGTCCGGGCCGGAAGCTGGCGCGCTGGTGATCGATGCCGGCAAGGAAAAGCTGGCGATCGCGGTGACCACCGGAATCAAAGAACTCGGTCAGTCGATCACCGATGATGTGATTCAGCTCGCCGATTCGATCCGCCAAGCGCTGGCCTACTGGAACCAAGAGGTCTCACCGCGCATACCGGGGGCCGCACAATGAATGCTGCGCAGGCCCTCGGGCAGCTGATCATCAGGGATCTTGAAGCGGCGCGTGCCGCCATGGTGAACCCCGAACTGATTGATCCGCGACATCACCGGGAACTGCCATCGTCCGTGCGCCGTCGTCAGAGTGACACTGCGGGCAGACGGGATGCGCTCGCAGATCGCAGCGTGCCGCACGGCCAGCCGGTAAATGGCATCATGAGCAGCGCCTTCGGGATGCGCCGCCATCCCGTTTTTGGCGACCTGCGGCGCCACGACGGTGAGGACATCGGTGCGCCAACCGGCGCACCCGTGCACGCGACGGCCGATGGCACGGTGCGCCGCGCAGGGTGCGCCGGCGACTATGGCAACCTTGTCGAGATCGATCATGGTGGCCGTTACGTAACGCGCTATGCCCACCTGCGCGACTTCGCGGTGACCGTGGGCCAAAAGGTGCGGCGTGGCGACGTTGTGGGCAGCGTGGGACAGACGGGCAATGCCACGGGGCCGCATCTGCACTACGAAGTGCGCGCCGGCAACAATGCACCGCGTGATCCGCGCGAGTTTGTCGCGAAGAGGTGACCATGAACGTTGTGCGAGCCTCACCGCGGGTGATAATCCGGATTCAGACCCCGCCGGAATTTGATCCGCGTACCGGCGTAATCAGGCCGGGCATGCTCTTCGGCTTCGACACGAACGAGCGCGGCGGCCCGGCGGATGACCTCATCTCGCTGGTGATCACGAAGCAGCTCGACTCGCCGTTCGGCCGCGCCACGCTGAACTTCGTACCGCGCGAGCCAGTGGCCGGCTACAATTGGGCCGACCTGATCCCGAGCTACAGCCTGATCGAAATCTTCCTCTCCCATGCGCCCATCGCACCGGAACCGGTGCTGGTGTTTCTCGGCTTGACTGGGGCGCGCATCGAAAGCGCTAACTGGGAGCAGGCCGCGCCCGAGCGGCAAGTGCAGGTGGCGGCGCGGGAGCTGACGTGCATTTTCGTGGATCAGAAGGCCCTGTATCTGCCGGTGAGGCCGGAGCTGCTGCGGCCCGATATTGCGAAAACCCCTTTCACGGATGCGTTAGGTCGCGGGAGCGTTCAGCCGGCCACCGAGACGCTCAAAGTCGGCGAGGGGAAGACCATTCAGCAGCTCGTGCTCCCAGCGACCGCGAGCCCGGCGCTCACCTTGAAGGACAACATGGTGGCGATCGATCCGATCCTCGCCAAGGTAGGAGAGTCACCGGTAGATGCCATCGCCAACTTCGTCAAAATGGTCACCGTTGGGTTGAAGAGCGACTACAATCCTACAGCGATGCCCCTGCTGAATCTCGGGCTCTTCGATGCAGCGCTGCGAGGCCTGCTCTTCTTTGATCGCGAGAAGGCGAAGGGGCAACTCTTCGATCCGCTAGCCGCACTTCCCGCAGCGGCGCAAGTGAGTACAGACAGCGATCTCTGGCAAATCATGAGCGGCTTCGTTGACCCGCACTATCAAGAGTTGTTCGCAGTTCCCCGCGACCAAAATAGTCCGCAGCGCGAAGTTGAAGTGCTGTCACCTTCGGCGATGGAAGTCATCTTTCGAAAGCCGCCATTTGGGGGGCGCATCACAGGCGGCGGCGAGTTGATTGGCATTCGTGATCACTCCGGGTCGCAATTTGACCGGGAGTTCGAGACCGATCCGGTCGAGAACGTCGCGATCAGCGATCAGCACCTACTGAATAGCTCGCTGCTGCGATCAGAAGATGCAGTCCAAAATCTTTTCTACATCCAGCCCGGAGTGCCCAGTATCAACACCCCCGAGGACTGGCGCGCGATTCACTCACCTCTCATCGATCTCGATCCCTTGGCTCCGTCATCAGCCCGGCGCTTCGGCCTTCGTCTACAGCAGTGGGCCGACTACTACCTTCATCAAGCCGGCGATTCCGCAGCGGACCCGAGATTCGATCCGGAGCAGCGCGCGCGCGTGCGTGAACTGATGGTCTACCACTGGCATCGATTTGAGCCGCTCTTCTATCGTGGCCACTACGGTCTCGTTGGAAATCCATTCATGCAGGTGGGCAAGCGAGCGGTGCACAAGGGGTTGGGCGTCAGCCGTGAATACTACATCGCGGCCGTCACGCACTCGCTAACGATCGGCACGCAGCGGCCGCGGTACACGACCACGATCGGGGTGGAGCGGGGATGGCCAATTTACTGATCTGGGCAGGCCTCTGGCCAGCGACCGAAGCGATCATGGAAGCGTGTGCACGGCCCAACGCGATGGCGAGACCGATCCCCGGGCGCCGTCTTTTCAATTTCAGCAAGCGCTTCGGTTTCAGCCGGATCGGTCTGGCGATCCGGGCGTCGTCGCTTCTCCATCCAGACCTTGCGGTATCGTCGCGCGGCTTCCGCTCCAGGGCAGCAGGGCGGCATGTATCCTGGATTCGCCGCCCCGCATCTTTGCGCAACGGCCTCGGATGTGGCGCCTTCGTCAAATTGCATATCGCAAAATCCTATCGCGAGCTCTTCGCCCTGCACGACAAGCCCACAGCAACGTTGAGGCAGAGAGCCGTAGCGACTACGGTAGCGGCCGCAGAGCTGCTTGACCCGCTCAGAATATGGGAAAACACGGCCCCGGTGCAGTGGGGGAGAATACTGTGGCGCCTCGCCGGGATTATCGCTGTAGTCTTCTGGTCTCACTGCAGTCGCATCGTCATACAGGTGTTCCGCAAAGCAGATGTCTTCCTGCAGCTCGCGCTGCTCACGCGGCATCGGTGTGGGCTGTGCGGCTGCAGCCGGCAGAGCGATCAGGACGAGGACAATGGCCGCGGTGCGCACGGCCAAAGGGTAAAGCCAGTCCCGCTGGAGTGTCAAGACTCGCGGTCTACCGTCGGTCAAGCTGGTCGTCGAAGCCTCGTTCAGCGAGCCGCGTGTGACGGCAGACGATCTTGTTGCGCGGAGAAGCGGACCGCATGACCGACCACCCCGCCGAATCTCAGCGCGAATGGCGCACCGGCATCGTGACCGCGGTGCATCCGGAGACCTGGGAAGTGACAGTGCGTCTTCTCTACGGCACCAGCGCCGTCGTGCGGCGCTGTAAGGTGCTGGCGCACTTCCTGCCAGAGAAACACCAGACCAATCCGGACGGGACCGAGAATCCTGAGCGCCAGTCGAAGGTGCTGGTTGGCTACGTCGACGCCTATCAGCAGGCGCCCGTCGCGGTTCCGATCCATAATCCGATCATCCCGGACCACCTGAAAGCGGCCTACGTCTTCTGGTCGGAGCATCTGCGCTATCGACTCACGATTAGCCGCGCCGGCGTCCTCGAAATCCGCAACCTGAACGGCGATGCGGTCGCGCGAATGGTCATTGAGCAGGACGGGCCGTTCATCCGTTTCGAGACGCCGACGGTGAAAGCGACGTTCGACAGCGCCGGCAACCTGCATGAGATCGACGCGGCCAACATCCACCTTGGCAAGGGTGCGGTCGAGAAGGTGGTGCTGGGCAGCACGTTCCTAACGTGGCTGCTGGAGTTCATCGCGATCTTCGACTCGCACACGCATCCGGACGCGGGCGTGAACAACAACCCCGCGCCGGCGTTGCCGACGATTCTCAGCGAGGTGTCGAAGACGCGATAGGGAATCTCCATGGTGCTGGCTTTCCCGCCGGACTTCATGGTGCTGGGCGCGTAGGTGAAGCAGAAGGAGGGGCAGAGAGGCATGCCACCGAGAAAGCTGGAGAAGCTGACTAAGCCGTCGCGGCGCTTCCCGCATGGTCGGCCGCGCTGTCAACATTCGGCTGTTCGGGACGGGGCGCCGTGGCAGTGCTCGAAGCCGGCGCGAGAAGGATTCACGCGCTGCGGGAAACACGGCGCCGGCTATCCCGCTCGTGAGCGCCGCGGCGTTCGGAAGAACAAGAAGCTATCGGGGCTGACGACGGGGCGCACCATGACGCCGACGACGCGACGACTCCTGTTCGAGCAGTACCCGGAGTTGCGCGTGCTGTACGAGGCCGAGATCGAGAGTGACGACATGTTCGACTTGCGACAGCAGCTCGCGTTGGCGAAGGTGCTGGTTCGACACTACGTGGACCAAGCGAATCTCAACGACACCGACAACTCGTTCGGCAAGACGCCGCCGGCGCTCGCCGCGATCGAGGCGCTCAGGCGGGCAACCGAGATCGCCGAACGCATCCTCAAGATCGAAGAGCGGCTCGGCCCAATCACCCACAGCGAACTCAAGCGGTACATGCAGGCGGTGGCCGCGGCCTTCGTCCGATTCGTTCCTCGTAACCAGCAGGATCCCTGCAAGGAGTTCATCCGCGAACAATTGATGGCGAACGCCGGCGGACCTGGTGAGTTAGGTGAGCCGGAACTCCTCCAGTAGCCAACCATCGGCTCAATTTGCGAGTAGTACCCTTCGGTACTATCTCCATCGCGCCGGGTTTAGCCTCGGAGATGCGCGAGACCGCCACCAGACCGATCCCCGGCCGCATCCTTCGCATCGGGTCTCGCAGTTCCGACGGCCGGCAAAATGACAAAGCCCTCAGCGATGCGGCCGACCCGCTAACAAGGCAGGGGCGGCACCACCAAGGGCCTGTCGATAATCTGTTAGCTCTCTCCAGTTGGGTTGGCAAGCACACCATCGGGCCGGACTGCGGCGGCATGGTCACGCACACGTGCGACATCTTTCACCCCATCTGAAAGATCGGGTGCGTCGACAAGGCGCTCCGTACACAACTGTTTCGACGAAATGCAGAGGGAGTGTTGATTTTCACGAGCAAGGGACCCTGGGCGGCAGAATTTTTCACGAGCATGCCCCCCTCCCCGGGGAGATGCCACGGCGGGGTTTATCCCGCACCGTGGCTACAAGCCGACAGATTCCGATATGTCCCCGTCGGCGGGTGCTCCCCGGTCGTCCGTGACCAGCCTGACCCACTTGCGATGCAGGGGGCGGGCCGCGAACAACCTCAACGGGATTACGGCACTCAACGCTTGGCGGGCAAGAGCGCTTGGCGGACTTCTTTCGCCAAAGGTGGATAGCTCGGTACTGTCGGGAGGGAAAACTACTAGGACACTCACCACGAACGGCGAAGCGAACCATTTGCCGGCGCCCGCGGATCGCTGCTAGTCTTCGATTGTCGCACTGCCTTCGCGGCTTCCCCCCGCTTTGTGAGCGGGGTTACGCTGCCGCGTGGCGGTGTGACAGTCAGGCCCTTCGTTGCGCACCCCCTGCATCGTAAGCAGGTCAGGACCGTGGCGGAGGGCCTGTTGTTTTTCCGCGCTGGCCATCGGCGCAATTTACGAGCGATGGCGGTCTCGAATCTCGAATAGCATCTCTTTCGACATCAACTGAAACTGAACGGTGGGGATTTCACCTTGCTGGCGAGCGCCCTTGGTACTAGCATCCATTGCGCTGGGTTCTTCTCGCGGCGTTCCTCCGGCATTGTAAGTCGGGCAGGTTCGCCGCGGGGAAGCCTGGCGGAAGCTCCCGCCTGAGGTGAAATACCCAGATCCTCTGGCGTGTAGGCACGGTTCGGGTTAACCCCGGCCGTGCCGGCTTCCTTTGCCTCGCATTCATTCCCACGCATGTGAAGCTGCCCTGTAAGTCCGCGTAGGGTGCTTGGTAGACTGCTTCGTTATGGCATTGATCACCAAGATCGTCAGCGGTGGCCAAACGGGGGCGGACCGTGGTGGGCTCGACGCGGCAATCGCCCTGGGAGTTCCGCACGGCGGCTGGTGCCCGAAGGAACGGCGGGCCGAAGATGGAAAGGTGCCAAAGCGGTACCGACTCCGAGAGACGAGCGCGGCGAACTATCAGTCGCGAACGCGTCGGAACGTGCTTGCGGCAGACGGTACCGTGGTCTTCACCAAAGGACCGGTTACTCCGGGCAGCGCGCTGACGGTGCGGATTGCGCGCAGCGCGGGCAAGCCGTGCTTGCACCTCGACATGAATCGGCTCGGCGCGGCCGCTGAAGATCGGCTTCGGGAGTGGATCACGCACCACCAGATTCGGACCCTCAATGTGGCCGGCTCGCGCGAGTCGCTAGTGCCGGGCATCCGCAAGGCGGTTACGAAGTTCCTGACGGCGTCCTTGAGGAGCCCGCGGACGGCGTACGTCCTCGAAGAGGAATTCGTGGGTCTCGACGCGCCCCAGGAACAAGCAGTGGCGGAGGCGCCTTACCGCGCGCGCGGCGGATCGAGACACGTCCGTCGCCGATTGCGGTGACCCCTGTTTTCGCGAGGAGTCGGATGAAGTATGTCCTGCGCAATGCGACTTCGCACTCGTGCGCGAGGTCATCGAACTTGGCGACCGCCTGAAGGCGATGCCGGAGGCCACGGCGTGTACCTTCGGGCCATCCGTTTGTCGGCGGCGATTACGAATCCCGTTTTGCTGAGTGCGCTGCTGGGCTTGGTGAAGGTTGGATACCAGAGCGCCCCCGTCTTTGGTGCGACTGCGGTTACCCGCGCGCGGTTCAACAACAAGTGGTCTTCGTTGACCCGAATCGTTCTCCGCGCCGACGAAGCGGCGATTCGAGGGGCGATGGGGAAGGTGGGAAGGTACCTTCGAGTGCGGCTCCGGCCGGAGGAGCCTGCCGACATGCAGCGCCTCGTGTGGTTCTTGTCCGATTGGCCTGGCCTGCACAACGGGGATCTGGGCGGGTTGGCCAGCAAGGCGATTCGCTGGCACCGGCAACTGGGCGACCCGCGCGAGGTTGTTGCCATGCTCGGCTTGCGAGAGAGCTGCCAAACGATGCCGCCCCCGATCCCGCTACCGGCTACCAAGGGAATCCGATTCCTTGCGACGGTTGGCGAGATCGTCGTGGAAGCCGAGCGGATGCATCACTGCGTGGCGTTTCATGCGGAGGCTGCGGTGTATGGCCGACTGTACATTTTCCACGTCGAGCACGCGGGCGCGCATGCAACGATCGAGGTAACGGATCACGCCATCATCACGCAGGCCGGTGGTCCGCGGAACAGCCACAACGTCGCGGTCACGTGGGGCCGGGAGCAGCTCGCCGAATGGGCCCGTCGGTTGGCCCCGGCACGCCACGCTAAGCCCGATTCCGTCGCGTTGGAGTTCGCGGTGTGGCATCGCGCGGTCCAGCGAATCGAGGCGCGACGGCGCCGTCGCCGGCAGGCGGCACAGGCACGCCGCGGCCGTCAAGCACCGACCGGTGATTGACGCGTTGCCGCCGGCGCGCGCTGTGCGCGCAGCACGTTCGCGACCGTCTGCGGGTGCCAACGCCCCCCTGACCGGCTCCGTGCGCCCGCGGCTTCCAGGCATGCCCCGATCGCCCGCAGCGAAAGGCCCTGCGCCCTCCGGACCCGCGCGACTTCGAGAACGCGTTGCTCTGCGGGCTCAGCTTCTAGGCGTATTCCATCGCTGCCGACCCTCCAGCCGTAGGGAACGTCGCCTACTCGCTCGCCGCGCGCCTTCTTCACCGCCAGCGCCGCGCGCGTGCGCGCCTTGATCACCAGCCGCTCGTATTCGGCGAAGGCGTCGACGATCCGCCGCATGAGCACGGATTCCGGGCCGTCGCCATCGCTGATCCCGTCGGCTGTTCGCACCACTGCGCCGTGCCGTTCGGCCACGCGCTCCACCATGGCCGCGACCATCGTGTCGCGCGCCAACCGATCGCGCTTCGCGACCAACAGGACGCCGGCGCCGTGCTCACGCAGCGCCGCCAGCGCCGCCAGGAGTTGAGGCCGCTTGTCGAGAGGGGCTGCCCCGCTCACACCTTGCTCGACGAAGACGGCGACCAGGTCGGCGGCGTTCGCCTGGCACCATCGCTCAAGTGCGGCGCGCTGCGCTTCGGGGCCGAGCGTCTGCTCGTCCGTGGACACGCGAACGTACCCGATCGCTCGATGAGGATCGGCATTTCTGCGTGCCTGTCGGCCCATGAGGTTCTCGACTACTGGCGGCCTCGGCCCGCCGGCGTGGGCATCAAGATCCTGGTTTCCCGCTGGATGGGCAGCACACCCACTATCCGGAAGGTTTCGTGGTCCTGCCGTGCATGGCAAGCCCACTCTTGCACCAGACCGCGCGCCTCTCTGAGCAGGGTATCGCTGATCTCCCAGTGACGAGACGCCATACACACCGTGCGCGTGACCGCTCGCTCGGGCAGATCGGCGTTCTCAAACCGCACCTCCCAAAGGTGCAGAAGGTCGTAGCCTCGCGTGGACGCGCGTGCCTTCATCGCCCACCTCCTTGTCCGCCGAGAGAGGCCCGCCAAGTGTTGTACTCGTCGACGTCGGCCTCGGTCAGGCCGGCAGTCCCCAACCGCATCAGCTGGACTTGCAGATACGGCAGCCGAAGGGTCTTCGCGAGCGATCGCAGCGAGGCCGCGTCCTCGAATGAGTCGAAGACGCACTGGCCGGCACCGCACATCGCGTCAAGGGTGTCCCGGATCGCCTCGATCCGCTCGGGTGATGTCTCGAACGGTGGGCGGTCCGGATGTCGTGTGGTACGAGTACGTGTAGCCATGGCTCGGAGCTCCTTTCGAGTTGTGGTCAGAGCCGGTGCGGGTGGTGACGCACCCCATCGGCTCGCTTTATTTGCCGTGTGTATACGTGAGCGGTTTCGTACTGTCAAGCAGTTGCATTTCCTGACCGCTGACGTAAAAAGGAGCTTCGCTATGGCCAAGGGCAAGAATCCGCACGCAGTAGCATTGGGTCGGAAGGGTGGGAAGAAGGGCGGCGCCGCACGCGCGGCGAACCTGACGCCCGAGGAGCGTAGCGAAGCGGCACGGAAAGCCGTGCGCGCCCGCTGGGCGAAGGCGAAGGCAAAGAAGACGTAGGCGGGGCGCGTTACCTGGCGCGTGCGAACGCGGCGTGAATCGCCATTCCGATCCAAAGAAATGGGATCACCGGCAGCGCAAGAATTCCGAGCAGGAAGACGGCCGCGGCGATCGCGCCCAGCCAGACCAAGCCGGCCGCCCACTGGCCCTTATACCACAAGCCAACCGGTCCCAGCAGAAACCCGAGGACACCGGCGAGCATGTCGGACTTCTCCGCAACGTCCAGCCACTCGCCGCAGTGTCGGCACTTTCGGGCACCAGCGGGAACGTCTCCGTGGCAGTACCGGCAACGCGCCGGGCGGCGCTCGGGATCGAGGGCCTTGTCGACCATGCGAGGCAGGATAGCACACTGACCATGCGCCGCGGCTAGGGTCGCTCCCGAACACCGGACTTCCACGGCCGGCCGCCGCGGCGCTTCCTTGAACTCGTGGGCACCATGGTGGAGGTGCGAGTTGGCGCGGAAGCGCACTTCTAGGAATCGGAACGAGAGAGCGCGCGGGTCAACGAAGGGCCGCCCAGGTGGTCGTGTGCCCGCGTATGCACGACCACGGCTCGCTGCGATGCTGCTCCAGCTAGCGGAGGCCGGCGCCATCGCGGAACGAACCCGAGAATTGCCTGAGCGGCTGCGGAATGAGTGGTCGGCTCGCATCATAGACGCCGAGCGACAGCTACGGGACCTAGGAGTCAACCCTCAAATCTGGTGGACGCTCGTTCCCTACGTAAGGTTTCTGAAGTCCGCTGCATTCATCTCCGTGTCTGACGCCGTCGCGCCTTCTGAGTTGGGACCAAGGTACAAGGCGCTCAGGCACCCCATCGAGGCGCCTCCCCGCGACGAATTGAACTCAGAGGTGCAGACGCTCCTGGCACAGGGAATCGGCGGTGGAGGTGCTGCTGAACTCGACGCGGCTAGAGACACCGCACGCATCCTCATATTGCAGCGACGACTGCTGGCCCAGGACTGGGACCCCTTCGCTGAGCGAGAGACTCCCGCATGGGAAGCGGCGAGCGCCGCCGCAGTCGCTGCCGGCATCTTTCGAACGCCGACACCACATATCTGTCGCTCGGGGCAAGAGTACTTCAGGGACTTGGACCGCCGCAGGAGACACCATGATGCGTGGCGCGGGCGCCGACGCGCTGAGGTGAGGCTTCTCAGTAACAAGGGGGTGATCGCCATCGGTAAGAAGTTCATGGAGGCAGGTCGCAAGGCGAAGCAGCAACAGGCTAAGCTGCGCGCGGCTCGAAACTTGCGCGAACAGCAGTTGGCTGAAGAGGTTTGGGAGCGGCACCCTGAGTGGTCCAAGACTCGGGTAGCGGTCACCGTCGCAAAGCAGGTTGAGCGCCATCCTGATCGTATCCGCCGAAGGATTCACCCCCCCACAAAAAAGTTGGTACGACCCCCCTGACTGTACCAAGTTCGCTCTGGTAGGTGGCGCAAGCAATGGACGCGCGACCACCAGAACCCCTTCTAACCGATGCCGAACTCGCTGAGATCCTCCATGTGATGCCGCAGACGCTGGCACGGTGGCGGGCCGCCGGACGCGGCCCGAAGTGGATTCGCCTTGAGACGGGGTTGGTTCGGTACGACATACGAGACGTCGAGGCGTATCTCGATGCGCAGCGGCGGTGTGGTGGGGCGCCACGCGCGGAGACGGTGCGATGACTGCCGAGACGGAGGCCGGGGGTCGGCGCAGCGACCGGATCGGGCGCGCGCTATCTCTGCTCTGTGCCGATTGTGCCGCGCTACTGGCGCACGCGATCGAGGATGCTGCGGCATTGGGTCTGGGCACCGCTGCCATCACCGAGGCACTCGATCGACGCCACGAGGCAGATGCTGCCGTCCGCGGTGCCCGCCGCCTCGCTCGGTCTGGGATGGGGTGATGGGCCGCTACCGTCGCGTCGACACGCGCATCTGGAACGACGAAAAGTTCAGCGCGCTCAGCGACCGCGCCAAGCTCGCATTCTTGTTCGTGCTCACTCACCCATGCATGACCTCGCTCGGTGCCATGCGCGCCTCGTCGGCCGGACTCGCCGCCGAGCTGGGCTGGGATCGCCGAACGTTCAGCGCGGCGCTTGGAGAGTGTGTTGAGCGCGGCATGGTGCAGTACGACGACCGTGCCGCCTTCCTCTGGCTCCCGAACTTTGTGCGCTACAACCCGCCGGAAAATGGGAACGTCGTGCGATCCTGGGCCAAGGTCCTCGACCTGCTGCCCGAGTGCCCAATGAAGCTCGATTCGATCAAGCGCGCGGCAACCGTTGGCGCAACGCTTGGCCAATCATTTGTCGAAGCTCTGCCGGAACCCTTCCGAAACCATTTGACCAACCCTCCCGAAACGGTTCGGAAAGAGCCGGCCAAACCCTTTCGAATACCCGAACCCTATCCCGAACCCGAACCCTATAGAGATACCCTTCCTTCCGGAGGGTTCGAACCCTTTTGGGCTCTCTACCCGAGGAAGCGGGGCAAGGAGGATGCACGGAAGGCCTGGGGGGTGCTGAAGCCAGATACGTGGGAGGCGGCTGTTCTGATGGCCGCCGTGACGGTGGCGAGCGGCACGGAAGACTGGCAACGCGAGAATGGCCGATTCATCCCCTACCCGGCGACATGGCTACGCGGGCGCCGATGGGAGGATCAGCTCGGTCCTCCAAGGAGCCAGAGCGGGAATGATCCGCGCACCGTGACGCCTCCCGGGCCCGTGGACCTGGCAGCTCATCTTCGTGAGCAAGAAGACGCGGTACGACGTGCAAGTCGAGAGGAACGCCTCAATGGCGCAGCCACAGGTCGCTGACCTCTCTGCGCGGCGCCGCGAGCGCCAGCGTGGCCTGCCGGTCGGACTCCCGCAGAGTCTCGATAGCGAGCGCCTGCTCATCTGCGCAGTGATCGAAGCCGACGGGCGCCGGGAAGGCGGAGAAGCATCCGTGCCTGATGTGATCGCCGAGATCGATGGGGCACCGCTGACAGCGGCGTTCTCCGGGACCCAGCATCGCCAGATGTGGGAGATGCTCATCGATCGACACCGCCACGGCCTTTCAAACAACTTGGTCGCCGTCGCGGAGGCGGCCCGCGAGCGCTACGGCAAAGGCAGTGGTGCCCCAGGAGCGGCAGACCTCACGACGTGGCTTGACTGGTTCCAGCAGCTACAGGACGCGGCGCCGGCCGCGCCGTGGATGGTCAAACATCACGCTGCGAGGCTACGCGACACCGCGCTGCGTCGTGAGAAGATCCGGGAGGCGAGCGAACTGCTCCACCGCTTGGCAACGGACCCGCAGCTGCTCGCCGAATGGTTTGATCCTACCGCTCACGAATTCGCCCGCTTACCAGAGCAGCACCTCGCGCTCGATCTCCCGCATCACGTTACCGATGTCATCGCGAGAATCGACCGTGTCAGCACCGCCGATGCGGCGACTCTGACCGGTGTCCCGTCCGGCCTCACCGATCTCGATCGACTCCTCGGCGGCTTTCAACGCGAAGACCTGATCGTCATCGCCGGCCGGCCGAGCATGGGCAAGACCGCCTTCGCGTTAACGGGGGCGCTCCATGCGCTCCAGCGCGGATTCGGAGTGGGCTTCGTCTCTTGCGAGATGTCGGCCCAAAGTCTCCTGCAGCGATGGCTTGCGCAACTCGTCGGCGTGGATCTCGCTCGTGTTGTTCGCGGTCCGTTGACCGCCACCGAAGTGCGAGACTTGCGGGCGGCCGCGGCGCGAATCGCGCGTCTGCCGGCGCAAATCGTTGACGACCGGCGCGACTGGCCGAGTGTGGCCGACGCGTGCGGTCGCATGATCCGGAAGGGCGCCGATCTCCTCATCGTCGACTACCTTGGCCTGATGAGCCTCCCCGGGCACCGCGAGGCACGTCACCTCGAGATCGGCACCATCACGCGCGAGGCGAAGGCCTTGGCGAAGCGCTACAAAGTTCCGCTGTTGCTCGCGTCCCAGATCAACCGCGAGATCAAAGACCAACACGACAAGCGCCCGCAGCTTTGGCACCTTCGCGACTCGGGTTCGATCGAGCAGGACTCCGACGTCGTGATCATGCTGCACCGCGAGGCCGCGTACGACAATGCGGCGCCGGTGAACGAAGCCGAGCTGCTCGTGCGCAAGTTCCGCAACGGCCCGACCGGCCTGATCAAGGTGCGATGGTTTCCAGAGACGGCCCGGTTTGCCAACGCCGCTTCGCCAGCGTGGGAGCGTGAGCGCGATGACTGGCGAGAGTGACCCGTATGCGCTGTACGCCGATGCCGTCGCGCGAATCGCGACGCGCTACGAAGAACACGGCTTCTGCCCGTGGATCTTCGACGACCCGCGTTGGCTCGCTGCGGAAGCGGCGGCCGAGCAAGCCTTCGGCACGCGCAAGCTGGGCAACGTTCGTGAAGCCGTCGCGGTCTTCGAGGCGACCGCGATGCAGGTCCTTGGTGAGAGCTGCGCAATCGTGAGCGTCGGAGGCGCTGATACCCCATGACAGTTGCTCGAAAGCGGATACCCCATGACAGTTGCAAGGCGAGGACTCGCGGCGGGCGACCATGTGGCCGCCCGGCCGGCTGGGGAACGGACCACGTTGGGACCGGCAGGTGCAAACTGCACGGCGGCGCTAGCCGGATCAAACACGGCCGGTTCTCGACGATCCAACGGCAGCGCATTCGCGACCTGTACGCGCAGCACAAGAACGACCCCGATCCCCTGAACCTGTTGGACGAGCTGGCGATGGCACGCGCCATCTTGCACGACTTCCTCGAGCGCTACGACGAATGGCGCGACGCCTTCCTCGCGTGGCATGCGAGCTGGACCACGGATGAAGAGGGACACCCGGCCTCGCCCAAGCCGCGGCAGGTGCTGGACATCTCGGATGCGCGCAACACGCTCTTGGCGATCGCGCGGATCGTCGAGACGATCGAGCGCATCCGGGGCAACGTGAGCCGGACCGACCTGCTACGGATCATGACCGAGATGGGCCGCGTGTTGGAGCGGCACGTGCACGACGAGGCGGTGCGCGCACGGGTTGCGGATGAATGGCTCTCGATACCCTTGGCGTGAGTGGCCGGCACGATGAACGCCAAGCGTAAGGGCACGCGCAACGAGCATCGCTCGAAAGCGATCTTCGAAGCCGCCGGCTACGCCGTCTGTCGCGCGGCCGCGAGCCTCGGCGCCTGGGATTTGAGCGGCTGCCGGACGTGAAGGAGTTGTGAAGTGGGCCGGATCCGCACGCACGATGCAGCACCAAGTCTCGGCGTCGACGATCGCGCGCGCGACGTGAAGCCCGCGCCGGCTGTCTGCGTGCGCAGCGGCAGCCCGCTCGGTGATGACAGGCGGCCTCGTCCGGAGCTGCGGCCGTTCGTTGAAGCCATGGCCGAATGGATTGCGACGCGCGTGATCGAGGACCCCGTCGTGCAACGCCTGTTGGTTAGAAAAGCCGGCGACGGCGAGGTATGGGGCGGGCTGAATGATTAGAGCAGCCCTCTACGCTAGGAAGTCCACGGAGGATCCGCAAGCCGACTCGGTGCTGCGCCAGGTGGCACATGGCCGCGAAGCCGCGGCCCGCCTTCAGGCTGTGGTGGTTGAAGAGTTCGTATGTGTTGACGACGGGGTTTCGGGTGCGGAATTTACGAACCGCCCGGGGCTGCTCCGCCTTCTCGCCGGTGCACGCCGGCGGGCATTCGATCTGGTGGTCGTCTCCGAGCCGTCACGTCTCGGGCGAGATCGGCTGCGCACTGAACTTGTGATGCAGGACCTCCGGGAGGCCGGCGTTGGGATCTTCGCTTATCTGTCGAACGAAGAGGTTCGCCTCGACACACCGGAGCATCGCTTTGCCCTTGCCGCACGGGCATTCTCGGACGAACTCGAACGCGAGAAGGCAAGGCAAAGGACGCGCGATGCACTGCTCGCGAAAGCACGCCGCGGCTTCGTCACCGGCGGCGTGGTCTTCGGGTACCGGAATGTCCCGGTGTTTTCGGGCGTCGACTCGTCTGGAAATCCGATCCGCTCTCATGTCTCGTTGGAGATCGACCCTGAGCAGGCCGAAGTCGTCCGAGCCATCTTCCGCATGCGCGCGGACGGGTATGGCCTCCGAAAAATCGCGCGCGCGCTGAACGGTGACCCGTTCTGCACGGCGGAAAGTACCCGCTATTTCGGAGGCCAGCGGATTGCGTCGCCGCGCAAGGGCTCGGGTTCATGGGCGCCTGGTGGGGTCCAGGCGATGCTCAAGAGCGCGCGGTATCTTGGTCAGATCACTTGGGGGAGGTTCAAGAACACAGATCGGGCCGGACGAACGCGCCTTCGCACGCGGCAAGCCCCAGCGGCCGTGGTGAAAGTGGACGCTCCCCAACTCCGAATCATCGACGATGCACTCTGGCGGGCTGCCCGACTGATGGACCGTTGTGCTGACAACGAGGCGGACCGCCGGTCTGGCCGGGCGCAGGCCGGAACCCCGCCGGCACCGGCAAGCCTGCTTTCGGGCCTGTCCGTGTGCGGATTGTGCGGCGGCCCGATCGCGATCGCGGGCAGTCACAAGCGCGACCGCTGCTACGGCTGCTCCTACCGCCGCAACCGCGGGGCGACCGTCTGCGAAAACACACTGTATGAGTCGGTTCGGATCGTGGACCGGCGGGTTGTCGAGGAGATCCAAGCGGCAATTCTCGTTCCCGAGGTTCGCCGGGTCATCTTCGAACGCGCGACCGAAATCGTCCAGCAGCGCATCCTAGGCGCCCAGCAAGAAGTCGACTCTCTGCACTCCCGCCTCTCCCGCGTGCGACGCGAGATCGACAACCTCGTGCGCGCCGTCGAGGACGGCAACGCGCCAGCGGCACTCCTCGAACGACTCCGCGAGCGGGAAAGGGAGCGGGCCGCGGTCGAGGTCGATCTCGCGCGGCTTTCAAGCCTGACGGCGGTGCCGGAATTGGACCTCCGGCGGATCGAGCGCCTCGTGACGAAGTTCGTTGAGCCGCTCGGAGAGATGCTGCGAAGCGACCTGGTGGCCGCCCGGGCCGCATTGCGGAAACTGATCGCAAACCGGGTCGTCTTTACGCCGACGGCCACGGAAAACGGCGATCGAACCTACCTAGTGGAGGCGAAATTGACGCTGGAACGGGTCATCCCTGCTCCGGCCGTGAATAGCGGAAGCGTCCCCGACGGGATTTGAACCCGTGTCGCCGACGTGAAAGGCCGGTGTCCTGGGCCGAGCTAGACGACGGGGACGTGTACGGTGATCCGTTTATCGCCCGCAGCGGGCATCCAATTTTCAGTGAGCCGTGCTGGACTCGAACCAGCGACCCTCTACTTAAAAGGCAGATGCTCTGCCACCTGAGCTAACGGCTCAAGCCCACGTGGGCCACCGTGGCTACCACGCGACCCCGGCTGAATCAAGGTGTGAGCCGGGCGCCGAGCGAGCTTGGGTGTGCGACAAATCTGTGGGTAGCGTGCAGCCGACCGGGCAAGTCCTCACCAGTCTGACAGTAC